>CAZKUS010000024.1:0-15436 GCA_964556025.1 uncultured Clostridia bacterium
CAATGACTTTCTCGTAGCCAATTTTCCAAAGCCCACTCCGGACCAACGATCAGCAGTATGAAAAAATTCAATTCTGTGCAAAACCTCATCCGGTCTTAAATCCGGACCTTTTTCAGTATAAAAATTTGCCAGGGAAAGTTCTCTTTCCCCATCTAAATTTTGTAATATTATTTTGGAGTCTAAAGCTAACAGCGGAGGAATGAAATCTGCCGCAGCCGCTCCGTTACAGAGATTACCACCAATAGTGGCTCGATTCCGAATTTGCGGAGATCCGATAGAACCGGCGGCATCTCGCAAACCGGTCAGACTTTTACACAAGAAATTACTATCACTAACTATTTGGGAAAAAGTGACATTAGCCCCTAAAGTCATTTTTTCTTCCTGTCGGTAAAACCGATTGAGTTCTTGTAGATGTGATATATCTATTAACAACTTTGGTTGTACCTCTTTTTCTCTCATTTGAATAATGAGATCTGTTCCACCACTAATTATTTTGGCTTGTTCACCGTACTGAGAAAGCTCCCCAAATAGTTGAGACATATTTTCAGGACGGGAAACGTCAACTTCTCGATTCATAAACTCCCTCCCAGCATCAGATCCTAATCAAATGGTTCTATAATAAACCAGGTATCTACCTAGACACACCTGATCTGACCAGAACTGTCTGTAATAATTTATCGGCTTCCTTCTTAACGGCACTTTCGTCCATCTTCTGCAATTGTCTATCTTTCATGACAACTTCACCATTGATGATAGTTGTCTGCACATCATTTGCCCTGGCGCTATAGACCAGTTTAGACACCAAGTCTTCTCCTGTTCTTGGGTAGTTATGAACACCTTCTAAATCCACAATGGCCAGATCCGCCAACTTACCTTCTTCTATACTTCCCAGGTGTTCTTCTTGATTCATAGCTCTAGCACCGCCTCTGGTCGCCATTTCAAACACAGTGTCAGCATTGAGTGCAGTGGGATCTAATGTTCTAGCTTTGTGAATCAATGCCGCGTGCCTCATTTCTACAAACATGTCCATATTATTATTGCAAGGCGCACCATCAGAAGCCAAAGATACATTTGCTCCCATATCGAGTAATTCCGGAATTTTAGCAATTCCAGAAGCTAATTTTAAATTTGAGCTAGGACAATGAGCTATATGAGTACCCGAATAAGCTAATATTTGCATTTCTTCCTCATCTAACCAGATACAGTGAGCCAAAACTAAGTTTTCACCAGTCAAACCCAGTTCTTGAAACAATTTGATATTTTTTAACCCTGTTTTTTGCTCTACTATACTAATTTCATCTTGATTTTCAGAAGCATGTGTATGAACTAGCACTCCGTACTCTCGGGAGATATCTCTAACTTTTCTTAAAGTGTCCATACTAGATGATATAGCAAATCTCGGTGCCAACCCGTATTGTATTCTTCCGCCACCAGCACCATGCCATTTTTCCAATAGTTGAACACTTTCCGCAATTGAATCTTCCGCCTGTTCTGCCAGGGTAGAGGGAACATTTTCCCCACCATCATCCATCATACATTTACCGGTTACTGCTCTATATCCTGTTTCATCAATAGCCTGAATAGCTGCTTCTGTATTGTGAACCGTCTCCATATCAATGACTGCAGTAGTCCCACCTTTAATCAGTTCAGCAATGCCTAGATATGAAGAGATATAGTTCGACCTGGGTGTATGCGCACCTTCTAAAGGCCAAATTTTATTTTGCAGCCAGTCTAAAAGTTGTAGATCGTCGGCCTGTCCTCTAAACAAGGTCTGTGTCAAGTGCACATGGGATTGAATCATCCCGGGAATAACCACTTGACCGGTTGCATCAATGATTTCATCCACTTCTCCCTCTTGAACGGGTATATCCCCACTACTTATTTGCTCTATACGGTTATCATCAACCAATATGTTTCCTGTAAAAGTATCTCTTTCATCATTCATAGTTATAATAGTTCCATTTTTTATTAAAATAGCCATCCTTGTCCACCCCACAATCAAAATAATGATCTGCTATTTTGAAGCAAGCAAATATCTTCATGTTATTTGGCTTTCATGCTCCTATTTGTTCGTTTAAAATGTATTATCAAAACTGCATAATTCGTTCAATTGAAAAGTTTTTTGCTAGCAACTTGCAACTTTAAAAACCTAACGAAAAGGGGTGGGCACTTGTTAGCCCTCCCCCCTGGATACATCTGATGCTATTCTTTTATTGAAGGTATTATTTCTAATTTATTGACATCCAATAATCCCTGGTCGGTAATTTTCCATTCTGGACTGGTAGACAATGAGGTAAAAGACAAATGCATCAAGGGTTCATGAACTTTACAACCCAATTCTTTTGTTATTGCTCTTTCTATAGCATCCAACCTGGCAGACAGTTCATCACCTTTCAACTCGTCTGTCATAAGGCCGCCGATAGGAAGTGCCAACTCTTCTAATACTCTACCATCTTTGACTACAGCTATACCGCCACCCAAGTTAATAACCGCATTAACCGCTTCTGCCATATCTTTCAAGCTCGCACCCACAACAATTAAATTATGACTATCGTGGGATACACTTTCGCAAAAAGCCCCTCTTTGTAATCCGAAACCTTTGATAAAAGCTGTTCCAATACTACCATTTCTTCCATATCTTTCAAGAGAAGCCACATGATTAATATCTCGGTCAGGCGCACAATTGACCGTGTTACCCTGCACCGGCAGTTGTTCTTCAAAACTATCAGTCAAATTCTGATCAGGTATTAGACCTATACAGCGCGCAGTCACCTGCCTGCTTCCATTTGCAACAGTCACAGCTAAGTCTTCAGGTTCAACAGGTTCACGAATCACTGAACTCTTTACATCTTGAGGGTATTTATAATCAGTTAAGTTATTTAATAATTCACCGCTTTCCGCTACCAGTTCACCACCTAAAAACACACCAGCAACCTGCATTTTCTCTAAATTATCAATCACTGTAATATCAGCCAATTTACCCGGAGCCAACACACCTCTATCGTGAAATCCAAAATAACTGGCCGGATTGATTGTGACCATCTGTATGGCTTCAGCCGGTTCTATCCCCTGATCTATGGTCCTTTTGACAATTTCGTTCATATGCCCCAAACGGTACAGGTCATCGGCCACCATATCATCAGTAGATAATATCATCCTGCGTGAATCCAGACCTTCTTCTGTAATGGCACGCACACATTCACTCATATTTTTTTGTGTAGACCCTTCTCTGATAAATACGTACACACCATAACGAAGTTTTTCCACACATTCTTCTTTTGTCGTCGTTTCATGACAGGAACAATCTCCACCTGTAGAAAGTATATGTGCTGCCAGTTCTTCACCAAATAACTCAGGGGCATTGCCGTCTACCACTTGCCCGTTATTTCTAGCATAACTAGTAGATGCCAATAAATCTGTAATTACTTCTGGGGTATTTTGATATACGTTTTTGACATTACTAAAACCCTGAAGTTCTCCTATCCCAATAACACCAGGATAATTTAATATTTCAGCCATATCTTGTGATGTTATATCATAGCCACAAGTTTCTAAACCTGGTGAATCGGGGGTTAATGCTGGAGGAACTAAATACACTCTACTGGGGGCACTTTGAGTTTCCTGACTCATGGCTTCAATTCCTCTGGGGCCTAAAGCATTCCCAATTTCATGGGGATCTGCCACTAAAGTAGTAGTACCCGTCGCTAGAGAAAATCTGGAAAATTCGTGAATTGTCAACATACTACTTTCAAAATGCATATGAGAATCTATAAATCCAGGTGCAAGATAGCTCCCCTCTACATTGACAACAGTGGTATTTGGTCCAATCAGACCATTGCAATTTCCCACCATAACGATATATCCGTTATTTACAGCAATATCTGCAGAATAAATTTCTCTAGTCAAAACATTAATCACTTTACCACCAGTCAGTACCAAATCACAGTACCGATTTTCAGCCAACAAAATATCTATTATATTGCGATACTCCATGGCTTTTCTGTAATTTTCAGTTGCAACAAAGGACAAATTATTACCCTCCTTCCGGGCGCCCACAGCTAATCATCGTAGGAATCGATATTATCTACTATACCTACAATGGATGCATCTATGGGAGAATCGGGCTTGTTCAAGGCATTTCTCGCAGCAGTTCCTTTAGTAAATATTATAGTTTCACCTATCCCCGCTCCCACTGTATCAACTGCCACAATAGTGTCTCCTTTTGGACTCAAATCCTGAGCCAACGGTTGAACTACCAACATTTTATGTCCCACTAACCGTTCATCTTTTCTCGTGGCTACTACTGTGCCAACAATTTTTCCGAGATACATACTCAAATCCCCTTTACACATTTCTCAATCAAAGTGCTTATTGCTAGTCGATTTCTAAGTTTAAGTTCAGTTCTCTTACTTTATCTCGAGCCAAAGGTGTTATTATAGCATTCTTTGGCAATTTAATTATATTCTGACTTTGATTCTGATGTTGATTCTGATGCCATTTTTCTATATCTCCTTCAGTAATGACCTGTTTATTATCAGATGTTGCTTCTGAGCTGGAATAAAATCTTGAAAGACTGTTCTCATTAGGTTTTTGGTTGTTGTGGGTTTTCACAGATTCAGCTAAAATTTCCGGTAATTTTTCCGGACTCAACTCTTTTACTCCAAATTCACCTAGTGTTGTACGATATCCCTCCATCATACTTATTTGAGCTGCATTTCCTTGTTCATACCCTTTATAATTGACGACTTTGCTGTAATCCACATAAACCTCTTTATTTAACCACAAGCTCTGCCACAATACAGAAGGGAGAATAACATCCTGTATACCCAAAGCTAATTTTGCAATAGTATTTTGGGTCATTACCGGAACTAAAATTAAATCAAATGATTCAATCAGATTCTTCTCTAGTGGAAAGTCTTCTTGACTGTAAATTTGAGGATTTCCCAAAATATCAGTAAACTGATTAAATCCACTTAAATTTTTACCTTGAGCAGAAACCAATAAACTAATTCTGCATTGATAATTTGATTTAAAATCTGATAAAATTTCAGGGTATTTTGCACCTTCTAGAGGAGAACCGGCAAGACATACAGCTATGTGAAAATCTGTATTTTTTATTTTATCTCGTACAGCATCTATCTGCCGTTTATTGTTAGATCCATCTTTCTTGCCGGCAAACTCTGTCAAGCTTATAGCTTTAGTGGTGTTATTATTTGAATGATCAGCAGTTTTGTGTTTACTCAAAGTCAAATTTTTCAGCACTTTGTCAGTTAAATTACGATTTGCCATCCCCGTCACCTCACAAAGGGGGTATTATTCCATTCCCTTTTTTTACTCACCTTTCATTTTGTCTAGCATAACTTGCTCCACATCATTGTGAGGTCTTGGGATTACATGAACTGAGTGCAGTTCTCCCACTGACCTAGCAGCTTCTGCCCCGGCATCTGTGGCCGCCTTAACAGCTCCTACATCTCCTCTGACCATAACAGTTACTAAACCAAAACCAACTTTTTCATAACCTACCAAAGTCACATTAGCCGCTTTAATCATAGCATCCGCAGCTTCAACAGAACCTACTAACCCTTTTGTCTCAACCATACCTAACGCTTGATTCATAATTAATCCTCCTCATAATAATATAGTTAAATTACTAGGCGCAGTTAAAATTGAATGTTTATAGCAATAACCACGCTCTTTTGTGTTTGGAACTTTTATAGTCATTATTTCCCCTTTGGCAATGTTTCAAAGGTTTCTTCTGTCGTTTTTGAGTCACTCTTTGTTTCAGGTTCATCCTCTTGTATTTGTATTGCTTCAGAAGAAGATTCACCTTTCTCCTGATTAGCTGTCGTCTGTTCATTCTTGTCATTGAGGTTTTGTTCAAACTTTGCAATTAAACCTTCAATTTCTTCGGCTGGCTTCGGTATCACATGACTAGATATAACTTTCCCCTGTTTGTTAGCTGCATCCTCACCAGCATCTACCGCCGCCCTAACAGCTGCCACATCTCCTGCTAGTTGAATGGTTACACTAACAGCCCCGCCTGCTCCGATCACTTTCTCGTAACCAATTAAGGTTACTTCAGCAGTATCACAGGCTTCGTCTAAAGCAGTAATAGCAGCAGATAAACCAATCACTTCAATCATACCCAGGGCTTTTGTCAACTTTTATCTCCCCCTTTAAATTTCCCAATAGAACTCAAGTTAACTTTTGTTCTCCACGCTTTTCTGCTGCATAATCTTGTAAGCTTTTATAATTCGTGTTCTCAGTCAAGTCTGTCTTTGTCAATGTCTCGGTTTCTGTTAATGATTTTGGTTTTTGTTCCCAGTCCTCACCATTCATTTCAGCACTATTCTTCCAAATAATTGACCGCAGCATATTTTTCTCATTTGAATTTAAATCTACTGCATATTCAGTTCTAGATAAATTACTATCTACTAATTCACTACTTTTTGTTGTAGGGGATAAATTAATATTGCTATCCTGGATTTCACTTTTTTGTCGCGCTAATTTTCCCAGAGCTATTTGTTTTAGTTTAGCCATTTAACCCCACCTACCCCTTACTTCGCTGAAGTTTTATCATTTTGCCAACTTCACTGTTGGGACTTGGTATTACATTAGTGAAAATAATCTCTGATATTTCTCCGGCAGCATATTTACCATTTTCTACCGCTGAATTGACTGCCGCTACATCTCCATTCACCATGACAGACACAACACCAGAACCTACATAGTGGAAATCGATTAGTTCAACTTCAGCCGTTTTCAACATAGTATCAGCAGCTTGGATAGCCCCGACAAGACTTCTAGTTTCTACCATGCCCAGTGCTTTACTCATCACCTTTTACCACCTTTAATTAAAAGTATCGTTATCCGGATCGTAGTCCGGGAAGTATTTATTGATATCAATCTGTTCATAACCCGGTATTCTAGCAGTGTTAAAATCAACCCCATAATCTTCCAAAGGACATGTAGCGTCAAAGCCCACTTTATCAGTAACACCTTTAATAAAATTAGAAGGATCTAAGGGAGAACCTTTGGCATTGGGGACTGTCACCAAATCTCTTTCCCCTTGAAATCTTGTAGCTATAGTCCACTCTACAGAGTCATGATCATAAATATCCACATCCTCATCTACCACAACTACATGTTTCAAATCTTTATTGCTACCCAAAGAACTGAGAATTACTGTTTTACCATCACCTTCACTCTGTTTATTAATGGCTACTACAGCATGAAACCTACATCCCCCTGAGATAGTTACATTGACGTCTTTGACATCAGCCACTTGGTTTACAGCTTCATAGAGTTCTACTTCTCTCATAAGTCCATTGGCTAAATGTTCTTCTCTACAAGGAAAAGATGTTTGAAAAATAGGATTTTCTCTATGAGTAATGGCTGTCAATTCTATAATAGGTAGGGGTTTTACCCCTCCATAATATCCCATAAGTTCTGCAAATGGACCTTCTTCCGTTTTTTTATCTGGTTGAATTTTTCCTTCCAAGATAATTTCTGCTTGTGCAGGAACCTCCAAATCGACAGTCTTACATTTGACTAGTTCTAAACTCTCTCCTCTGAGTGCACTGTCTATGCCGTACTTGTCCACTTCGTAATTGGCAGATGGTACTTGAGAGGCAAGCAAAAACGGATAATCATAACCCAAAATTATCGCTACTTCCATGGGTCTTCCTTGTTTCTCCAATGTACGATAATGTTTGTTCATAAGCTCAGTAGCAACTAAAATATTCAATTCATCAGGGCCGTTCACCTGAAACCTTCTGATAGAAGTATATCTATTACCTGAGTCGGGATCTTTATAAACTATTATACCGGCAGTTATATAACGAGCCGAATCGTGTTCATGAAAAAAAGGTAACGGAAACAACTTATTGATATCAATATTTTTAGTCATGACATGATCCTGAACAGGAGCTTTTGAGACTGTTTGAGTAACTCCGGGATAAGCTACCGCTTTAGCAAAATCAAAAATTCTCTCTTTCTGACTGGTTCCCATCATTTCATAAAAAAGGTGGCGATCACCAAATAAACCACCGATAACTTGTCGATACCTACTCCCGGGCACTTGTTTAAATAAAATAGGTTGGCGATTATTAAAATATTTTAGCACTGCTCCCAATTCGTAGACAGGGTTTACTTCTCGGTGACAGGTCATTAAGTCACCTCTGTTTTCTAGTGTTTGTAACACATGGCGCAGCATTTGTCTCGTCAATTCACACACCCCTCTCATTGTCCCCATGGGCTCCACTCCATCTACTGCTAAATTCGTGACTGATTTGCAGTTGATCGAGAATTTTACCCACCATATGCCGGACCAAATCTTCTATACCCTGGGGATGATTGTAAAATCCCGGGGCAGGAGGCATAATGACAGCCCCCTGCCGGGATAACTGCAGCATATTCTCCAAATGTGTTTGACTGAGAGGTGTTTCCCTGGGGAGAAGAATAAGTTGCCGCCCTTCTTTCATTGTTACATCAGCAGCCCTAACTAATAAATTATGAGAGAACCCGCAAGCAATTGCCGATAAGCTCTTCATAGAACAAGGTACAACCACCATTCCTTGCGTCAAAAACGATCCACTGGAGATCGGTGCCGCTAAATCTTGAGAATCATGATAATAGTGACACATCTCCTGTAAATCATTAATTGACAAACCACATTCATGTTGAACTACATATTCTCCCATATCTGTCACTACCAGATGAACTTCAATTTCCGGTATCTGAGTTAGGGCCTTAAGTAAACCTACCGCATATATAGCCCCGCTTCCACCTGAAATTCCCACAGTTAAACGCATATCTCTTCCCCCATTAACGTTTACTCAACTTTATTATCGGCGTCGCCTCCGCCTTCCCAGGGATCTTGTCCTGCATCCATGGCAGCGGTGTATTCGTCTATACTCATTACTTTTGCAAATAAGCTCATATCTTTTAAACCGTAATCATGCATCTCTGCAGTTTTAGAAGCACAACCATCACTGAGCGCGATCACTCGATAAGCCCTAAAAAGAGCATCGGAAGCAGTATTTCTTACACAAACATTGGTCCATACTCCAGTGACCACAACTGTGTCAATATTTTCCTCACGTAAGTATAAGTCTAAATCTGTGTGAATAAAACCGCTATGCCGCCTTTTTTGAACAATGTATTCATCTCCTTGAGGGTACAGTTCTTCTATGAAATCAGAGCCCCAAGTACCTTTTACAGCATGTACCGGGCGCACACGAAAGTCCGCATCATTTTTTCTATGAGCTTCTTGAATGTGTACCAAATGAACTTCATCATCACTACGACTTCGCACCCAATTAAACAATTTCTGTAAATCAGGAACGATTTTTTCACCATCAGGACAGCGCAGCGAAGCTTGTTCACCAATAAAGTCATTTAACATATCTATCACCAATATGGCGTGTTTACCCATTTTAGAACCTCCTTGACATATCACAAAATATTGTTGAAAATATTACTCATTTCTTTTTAACAGTTGCCCATGACCTTGTTCGCCTACTATACCTTCTTCCACATCGTAAACCTTTTTACCTCTAACAATAGTTTGAACAGGTTTCCCTTGTAACTTAAATCCATGTAGAGGTGTGTATTTTGCCATAGTATACATCTTTTCTTGGTCAATTGTCCATTCATAATCAAGGTCAATGATGCTAAAATCAGCATCGGCACCGATGTGCATAGAACCTTTCCTTGGGTACAATCCGTATCTTTTTGCAGGTTCTTCACTCAACACTTCCACCAAACGGCTCAAAGGAAGCCTCCCTTTGTTGTACCCTTCACTGATCAACACAGGCACCATGGTTTCTACTCCTGGTATCCCTGGGAATGAATTCCAAATATGCATGCCCGGAGCTTCTTTCTCTGTAGCTATTTCATAGGGGGCATGGTCTGTTCCTACAAAGTCAATAATACCTTCTCTCAGCGCCTCCCAATGCACAAAATTATCTTCTTCGGTTCTCAAAGGAGGGGCGATTTTAGCATATTGCATGAACTCACTCATGGCATCTTGATAATTTAAAGTTAAATAATGAGGGCATGTTTCTGCAGTCACTGACAGTCCCCGAGCTTTAGCATCGGCGATCAATTCCGCGCCTGCGGCAGAACTCATGTGAACAATGTGCAGATCAGCGCCAGAGTACTCGGCAAAACTAATGCAAAGTTCTATAGCCACTTTTTCTACCAGCCAATTTCTCGCTTCAGCCCAAGCCGGACCATCGGTCCTTCCTTCTTCCTCATATTTACTGGTATAAAAATCAGCCATATCAAAGTTCTCAGCATGAACTCCCACAGGCAACCCTGTCTCTGCTACTGCTTTAAAAGCTTCCAGCATTTCAGGGTCCCTTACTCTGGGATATGTGGGAACAGAAGGTGTCATATAAACTTTAAAAGCACAAACACCAAAATCAGCCTGTTCTTGTACATTGTCCAGCCATCCTTCTCGGACGTCTTCCCCAGTAACACCGCCCCAAAGTCCAAAATCGATCAAGCTTTTATCTTGTATTACATCTAATTTTTGTTTAATACAGTCAACACTTCTAATTGAAGGTTGAGAAGTACAAGGCATATCAATAACTGATGTAACTCCACCACTGGCTGCAGCCGATGTACCTGTATAGAAAGTTTCACGATGTGTAAATCCGGGATCATTAAAATGAACATGAGAGTCGATACATCCGGGAAGTGTCAGGTTGTCACCGGCATCAATAATGGAATCAACTTCAACACCGTCTAAATCAGGGGCAAAGCCAGCGATTTTACCATCTTTCACCAAAATATTAGTACTTTCCGTCTCATCTCCCTGTGGAATCCGAGCATTTTTTACCACTACATCATAATTCATTACACGTACCCCCTAAAAATAATTTAAATATTTTCACTATTTTAGTTTAGATTGATGGTGGTAATCCCCACCATCAATCATCCATCAAATGCGTCTCAAGAATTTGTTCACGCTCAAATCCTTCCAAACCTAAATAATATTCTAAAGAATTGATAAGGTGATCTAATTTAACTGGTCCCACAATTTCAGAACCTGTCACAGGAACACCGTACCGTTTCGCTTCATCTTCCACAAATCTAAACACTCGATAGATAGGAGTTTTAGTGCAATCAAACATGTTCATTGATACTACTACTCCATCTCGTTCCGGGAACTTAACTCCCACTGCTTTGACAGTGGAAAAACCTCCACTAGGACCTCTCACTCCTTTAGCTATCTTTTTCGCTATTGACAAATCTTCTGTACCTAAAAAGACATTATAAGCGGTAAGTCCCTCATAATCAGCGCTCACTATGGTTGCACCAGCTGATTCATGTAGGGCTGCCGGACCCACATCAGGACTTCGTTCTTCTTGGTGTACCACTTCTTTTAATCCTTCATATTGACCTTTCCTTATAAATGACAAAGACTTGCGTTCTTCAGTTCTGGCATTTCTACCAGAGAAAAATACTGGAACCTGATGACGATCATAGATATCTTGACCGATCTCTTCAGCCAATTGTTCTACCTCTTCGATCTCTACATTTCTAAATGGAAACAAAGGTATTGTATCTAACGCACCAATCCTAGGATGACTACCAGATTGCTCTTCCATATCGATAAGTTCATATGCTTTTTCAGCCATTTTTACAAGAGCTTCTTTTAAAGGTTGTGGTTCACCTATTACATTAACGACAGTTCTGTTAAAATCTTCTTCCGGATCGCAACTAATCAACTTTACTCCTTCTACATTCCTGAGAGGTTCAACAATTTGTTCTACTTTGTCCGTGTCTTTTCCCTCACTAAAATTAGGAACAGACAGCACATACTTTTTGCTTTCAGACACATATATCCCTCCTTTTTCTTGTCACTTATATATTTCCATATTTTCATTGTAAAACCTTTATCATTTAACAACAATTTTGAAGTTATTAACACCCTTTCTTTTTTTTATTTTTGTTGATTGTTTACAATTATTTGTGCAAATAAAGCTGGTATAATATAATTGTCTTAACATTTACTTTTTTCAGATAGTCTAAAAAAGAAAGGTTTAGTTTAACGAGCAAACAGTGGTCTACAAAAATTGCAACTTTAGTAGGAGGGATTATTGTGAGTTTTACATTAATTGATTTATCTCAAGAAATTTATCAAGGAATGAGCGTCTTCCCCATGCATCAACCTACATTTATCATGACAAATATGACTCATGAAGAGAATAAACAACAGACAGGCAGCAGTACTGTAGGATTTTCTGCTAGAAACTTATTAATAAGCGAGCATTGTGGTACTCACACCGATGCAGTTTGGGAGTACAAACCATCGGGTGAAACCATTGATAATATGTCTTTAGATTATTTTTGGGGATCTGCCATTTGTCTGGATTTGACTGCCATTACTCCTTCTAGAAAAATTGAACCTGATGATTTAAACTCAGCACTGAAAAAATCAGGTCAACAGATTAATTCGGGGGATATAGTACTACTTTACACTGGTCATTACGATAAAAATTTCGAAACAGAGAAATGGCAGACAGAATACACAGGATTAAGTTATCAGGGAGCTAAATGGTTAGCAGAGCGTGAAGTGGTAAATATTGGAGTAGACGCACCAGCAATCGACCATCCAGAAGACCTGGATTTTTCTGGTCATTTGATCTGCGGAGAGTACAATATCACCAATACAGAAAATTTGTGTAATCTACATAAAGTAGTCAATCAAAGGTTTTTATTTTTTGGATTACCATTGAAAATTAAAGACGGTTCCGGTTCACCTATTAGAGCTGTAGCTTTGATAGAAAGCTAATAAATTAAAATTTTTTAGCTTTCTATTAAAGTTGAATGTTGATAGCAATAAAATTATTAATTGAACGAATTATGCGGGTTTGATAATACATTCATTTTATTTGCTCAACTATCATGATCGTTCAACATATAGAATATTTTTAGCCCAATTTTTAAATTAAGGCTATCTTCCGGGTCTTCCAAATCCATCCCGGTTATTTTTTTAATTCTTTCGATTCTGTACAAAATTGTATTGTAATGTGTATACAAATGTTTAGAAACCTGTTTTAAATTCCCGCTCTGTCGGAAATATTCCTCTAGCGTCCGCACAAACTCTGTGGATTTCTTCTGATCATAGTCATAGAGAGGTTTAACTGTAGAAGCATAAAATTGCTCCAATTCCGCCCCTAGAGAGTCCTGACTTAACAGTTTATAGATTCCCAAATCATCGAACTTTAGCACCGGTTGTTCTGAATAAGCTAAACTCTTAATTTTTACAGCTTTCTGTGCATCTTGAAAACTTTTTGTAACCTGCCACAATCCCGATACTGGCCTACCAATAGCTACAAAGTAGCTATTACCTGGTATTCTTTTCTGTAATTCTGTACATAAACCATCCGCCAAAAGTTCTAATTCCTGTTGATTTAAAACCCTACTTTTTGAGATATTTTTTCCTTGTTCATTACTTTCTACACGTAAATTGATTAATAAATAAATACTATCTCTTTTACTGGTTACTATTCCCATCAGACCTTTAGATTCAATGAATTTTTCAGATACTTGCAATATTTTAGACAGATGTTGAAAAATACCATTGGGGTATTCTTTTGTAGAATCAGAATTTACTTCAATATTAAATACTGAATATTCACTTTCAGAATCTAATTTAAAAAAAGAAGCGCGTTCCAGTGCCTTTTCTCTACGGTTTTTATCCTCAGATACCAAGTCTTCTAGGAATTCCGAACGATATCTGTCTTCCACTTCTCTAACTGACAGCTGTTTTAAAATTTCCAAAGCCATAGTAGTTGAACCCGATTCCAGTACTGACAAATCGAAACCACCCAATGGAGTGTTAACAGCCCAGGTAAAAATATGACCGTAAACATCTTCTTTCACAACTATCGGCATAACCATTCTTGTCACATAATGACCATCAATTAAGTGTTTTCCTTCATCAAGACGCTTTATCCTTTGATTAGCTTGAGATTTATAAAAATTATAGCTGTTTTCCAATAAAGCTTCTTTGGTATGTGATGAAATATCGGGCATTTTTTCAATAGTGGATTCAGGAAAATCCAGAATTACATACACAGGATTTTTTATGTTATTTTGGATTACACCAGCTATCTCTTCCAAACTAGCCTCTGTCAACATGGCATTCATAAATTGCTCATGTACTTGTTCTAAACGCTGTAGTAGTGATGCCTGCTTATGAAAAATCTCTTTTAGTATTGCCACCATTATATCTGAAAATGGTATCGATTCATGAAGTTCTATTATGGGCAGATTAATCTCTTCAGCGTAATCAATCATAGACTTGGGCAGCTGTTCTAAATATGGCTGAATTTTAACAGCTACCCCAGACAACCCCTTATCCTGACATGTCCTGATAAAATTGCGTTGAATTTCTAAATCTTGTTCTGTTAGATTATAAGCTGTCATTAACAACAGTTCCCCTTCTTCCACCCAGTCTAAAATAAAAGGGTCTGCCATAATATTAGCTTTCGACACCGTATTTTTAAGACCTTTATAACCGGCTATTATTCGCGAATCTTTCATACAGTCAAGTTTTAAAATGTTTTCTAATGTGACACCATTTTGCCTCATATCAACCACCCCGAATAGGAGAATTGAAGCCAAATAACAGGAGGTTATTTGCCGATTATATTTTGGATAAGCAATTGATCAGAAAGCTTTAATTTGACTAGTTGGGAGAGGGCTGTGCCCTCTCCCAAAACTTATGCTTCTAAATATTACAGTTTTTCCGCTACTAATTCCTGAATTTTGGTTTTCAATCTTTCTCCTTCTGTCAAAATATGTTCAGTTTCTTCATTAACTTTGGTTTTGTAATCTTCGTCTTTGATATCCATTAAATTAATATTAACATTGTATATGGCTCCTTCAATACCAGCATAGGCCATCAATGCACCTACACCTACATCAGTAATAGCATTGGGATTACCGTAAGTAGCAAAAGTCTCCTGTAGTTTTAGCACTTCTAAACACTGCCTGGCAGTTTCCAAGGGAACTTCTAGAGCAGTCTTTGTAGCTTCTTGTAAAGTTTCTTTTCTTTTCGTTTTTTCTTCATCTGTCTCCTTAGGCATTTTGATTGCTGCCATTACTTCATCAAAAGCTTCTTTATCTTTATCAATTAATTCGTCCAAATTTGATTTAACTTGTTGTACTTGTTCAAACTTTTCATCAACTACTTTTTGTTCAGATTCTTCCAATTTTCTGTAATGTTTTTTTCCTATGGTTAAGTTGCCAACCATAGTGGCTAAAGAACCGCCAATACTTCCAGCTAAAGCGCTGACACTTCCGCCACCAGGTGCAGGTTCTTTGCTAGATAACACTTCTAAAAATTCAGTTACGCTTTTGTCTGTTAAAGACATTTGTATCCCTCCCTGAAAATATTTACATACATAAATTAACA
>CAZKUS010000025.1:0-15143 GCA_964556025.1 uncultured Clostridia bacterium
TTTTAAGTTTATTAGCTTTTCCAATTATTTTATTTTACTTTTTGAAAGATGATGAGTTAATTAAAAAGAGTTTAAGTTATGCTATTCCTGCCAAATTTAGAAAGAAATCTCTCTTGACATTAAGAGACATAAACAGAACTATAAGTGCATATATCAGGAGTCAAATAATTATTTGTGGCTTTATAGGATTATTAACTTATCTTGGTCTATTAATCTTGGGAGTTGATTTTGCACTTGTACTCGGTATATTCGCCGGTGTGACAAACATTATTCCCTATTTTGGCCCTTGGTTAGGAGCTATACCATCAACGGTGGTTGCATTTTTACAGACTCCTACTTTAGCTTTAAAAGTTATAATATTAATAGTAATCATTCAGCAAATTGAAAGTCAAATTGTTGCTCCTCAAGTATACGGAAGGAGCTTAGCAATTCATCCATTGGCAGTAATTACTGTTCTAGTTGCTGGTGGACAATTCTTTGGAATACTCGGAATGATTTTAGCAGTTCCTATATTAGCTATTATCAGAGTCATTATTCGTCATTTGGCATTAGATTTTTGGTTTGCAGAAGAATAATGACAGATAAATAGATTTAATTTACTGATATATTGTAAAATAACTAAACAGTAGTAAAAGCTTGACAGCTAAATGAGCAGTGGATATAATATAGAAAAACATTGCTTTGATAACCTTTATGAAGGGGATTAAAATCAGGTTCTTAGAGAATAAACCTTGGGATAATCTTTTCCAGCTGAGAGGGTTTTGAGCCTGCAAAAATGCCACCCCGGAGAGGCTCAGTCGAACCTGTACACTATTTATCAGAAGTAGGCTGAAACGGTTGGTTACCGTTAATAAACCAAGGTGATATTCACCGAGAAAGTGACTGATAGTGATGTGATCAGTAAATAGGGTGGTACCGCGAGTAAACCTCGTCCCTTATGGGAGCGAGGTTTTTTATATTGATGAGAAAATATTATTACAGGAGGGTTTGTAATGAAAACTCATGAGATAAGAAGGCAGTTTTTACAGTTTTTTGAAGCAAAAGATCATAACGTTCGTAAAAGTTACTCTATTATTCCTGAAAATGATCCTAGTATATTGTTGATTGGAGCTGGGATGGCTCCATTAAAACCTTACTTCACTGGTGAAAAAACACCACCAGCTCCTAGAATGGCAACAAGCCAAAAATGCATTAGGACTCCAGATATAGAAGAGGTTGGGATTACTGCTAGACATGCCACTTTTTTTGAAATGTTAGGAAATTTTTCTTTCGGGGATTACTTTAAACGAGGAGCAATTTTTTGGGCTTATGAATTTTGTACAGAAATACTCCATTTGGATCCAGAAAGATTATGGGGAAGTGTCTATTTAGATGATGATGAAGCTTACGACATTTGGACCCAAGAAGTAGGGCTGCCAGAGAGTAGAATGGTAAGGTTGGGAAAAGAAGATAATTTTTGGGAAATAGGTACTGGACCGTGTGGACCTTGTTCAGAAATACACTATGACAGGGGAGAAGAGTACGGATGTGACTCATCTGATTGTAAACCAGGTTGTGACTGTGACCGTTATTTGGAATTATGGAATTTAGTTTTCACTCAATTCAATAAGGACGAAGAAGGAAATTACACTACTTTGGAACAGAAAAATATTGATACGGGAGCAGGTTTAGAACGTCTAGCTGTTATCATGCAGGATGTCCCTTCAATTTACGAGATTGATACAATCAAGCCAATTTTGGATTATATAGTGGAATTAAGTGGCAGAGAATACGGTTTTGATCGTGAAACAGATATTTCTTTGCGGATAATTACAGAACATTTAAGAAGTGTTACTTTTATGGTGGGAGACGGGGTATTGCCTTCTAATGAAGGGAGAGGATATGTTCTTCGCAGAATTTTGCGTAGAGCCAGTAGACATGGAAAATTGCTAGGTATAAAAGAAAATTTTATGAGTTCTGGTGTAGATTTAGTTGCAGATATAATGAAAGAACCTTATCCTGAATTGGAAGAACGTAAAGATTATATAAAAAAAATAGTGGAATTAGAAGAACAGCGCTTTACCAAAACAGTAGATCAAGGAATGGTAATTTTGAATGAACTTACCGATAAATTAAAAGAACAAGGTGAAAAGACTTTAACAGGAGTCGATGCTTTCAAACTATATGATACTTATGGATTCCCATTAGAGTTAACTCGAGAAATTCTCCATGAACAAGGTTATCTTCTCGATGAAGATGGATTTCAAAAAGAATTGCAAAAACAGAGAGAACAAGCAAGAAAAGCTCAACAGGAATCTGAGGGAATGGTAGTTACATCGCAAGCAATGTCTGAATTTAAAGCCCTCGAGATTGAGTTTACTGGGTATAATAGTTTTGAAGAACATACTGAAATATTGGGAATTGTTGATCCTGAACAAGATGTAACCAAACAGCAGGCAACTAGTGATGAAGAAGTGCAAGTATTATTTAGCCCAACACCATTTTATGGTGAAAGTGGAGGTCAAGTCGGTGATGTCGGGGAACTTTCTGGTGAAAATGTGAAAGCCAAAATACTCACTACATCAATAAATGCTTACAATCAAACAGTTCATCGTGTAAAAATTGAGCAAGGAAATCTCTTGACAGGAGATAAGGTGAATGTAAAAATAGACTCTCAAACAAGGAAAGCTACCATGAGAAATCACAGTGCTACTCATTTGTTACATCATGTTTTGAAATCACAGTTGGGAGCCCATGTAGAACAAGCTGGATCTTTAGTTGAACCCACTAGAATGCGTTTCGATTTTACGCATTTTGCGCCTTTAACTGAAAAAGAAATTAGTGATATAGAAGAACAGGTAAACGATATGATTTTGAACAATATGGAAGTTCAGATCAAAAATACTGATTTGGAGCATGCTAAAGAAATGGGTGCTATTGCTCTTTTTGATGATAAGTATGAAGATAAAGTTCGAATTGTACAGATGGGACCAGCAACTGAATTGTGTGGTGGGACACATGTTTCTTCAACTGGCGAATTAGGTGTATTTAAAATTATTTCACAAGCAAGTATCGGCGCAGGAGTTCGCAGAATAGAAGCTTTAACGGGAAAATCCGCTTTGAAATATTTACAAAACAAATCGGAACAAGTAACAAAAATAGCTACAACCTTAAAAACTGATGAAGATACTGTTTTAGAAAGGATTTCGGAAATACAAAAGGAATTAAAAACTAAGGAAAAAGAGATAGAAAAGATGCAAAATCAAATTTTTAAGTTTAAAGTGGATGAATTGACTGGTCAAGCTGTAACACTAGTTGGATCTGGCCAACTTGTCAGTGCTCAATTGGATGATTTTGATTCTGATAGTTTGAGAGAATTGTGTGAACAAGTTAAAAATAAGCTGGGTAGCGGTGTGGTAGTACTTGGGAGTTCTCATCAAGGAAAAGCTTTATTTACAGCAATGGTTACAAAAGATATGGTAAACGAAGGTGTACATGCTGGTAATATTGTTAAAGAAATAGCGGCAGTTGCTGGTGGCGGTGGTGGCGGCCGCCCCGATATGGCTCAAGCTGGAGGTAAACAACCAGAAAAATTAAATGATGCATTGACGAAAGTAGAACAAATCGTAAAAAATCAATTGAAAAAATAAATTCACATGAATTTACGACAGGAATTTTATAATTTATGCAGAAATAAACAGTGTAATAACAAGGTAAGAAGAGGTGATCATATTGTCTAAAGACTATAGCGATAAGACGCAGGAAGAAACTGTAAAATACAGTGTTCACCCTGATGAAAACCAGAAAGTTAGTGTTATTTTACAAAAAGTTTACACCGCTTTAGAAGAAAAAGGTTATAACCCGATAAATCAACTAGTTGGATATTTCATGAGTGGTGACCCTACTTACATTACTAGCCATAATAATGCAAGAAGCATTATCAGGCAACGAGAAAGAGACGAATTATTAGAAGAGGCTCTGAAATATTATTTAGAAAACAACTCTGATTAAATGCAGGAATCACTTTGTATATCAGTCTTTTTATCAGGGTAGAATACTTTTAGAAATAAGGGAGATTATAATGAGGATAATGGCTTTAGATGTAGGTAGTAAGACTATAGGTGTTGCAGTAAGTGATGAACTGTTAATGACAGCACAAGGGAAATCCGTTATTCAAAGGAAATCAATAGAACAAGACATCCAAGAACTAACATTATTTATCCAAGAATATCAAGTATCAAAACTGATTGTAGGATTTCCCAAAAATATGGATGGTAGTATGGGAGAAATGTCTGAGCAAATAATTGAATTTGTCGATGAATTACAAAATAGAATAGATATTCAAGTAGAACTAGTTGATGAGAGATTGACTACTAAATTAGCTGAAAGAACACTACTTGAAGCTGATTTATCTAGAAAAAAGCGGAAGCAAGTTATTGACAAGTTGGCGGCAGTCCATATATTGCAAACCTATTTGGACCGCCGTTTAAGTTAAATAAATCAAGATATTAGGAGGGGTATATGTGGCTAATGAAGACAATAACCAAGTGATTGTTTTGGAAGATGATAAAGGAGAAAGACATAATTTTGAAGTCTATGACTTTTTTAAAGAACAAGATAATGATTATGTGGTTTTACTTCCAACTCAAGAACAGCAGGAAAAATACCCGGAAGAGGCTGACGAAGCTGTCATTATGCGAGTGGAACAAGATGAGCAAGGCGAATACATGCTAACTACGGTAGAAGATGACGATGAATGGGAGCGAGTTAAGACAGCTTATGAACAAAAAATGGAGGAAATGGAGTAATAGAGCCCCTTCGGGCTCTATTTTTTTTATGGTATAATAAGGTATATATAAATTACTTTAAATTCCGTTATATTACATTATAGTCAACAACAGAATATAATAGCGACATCAAATAACTTAAAGTTTAAGTAAAATTTTAATGATTTAGGGGAGGAGTAAAACAATGCTATTTTCTTTTAGACAATTCCTGGGTGAGTATAAAAAAACAATAATGATTTTAGCTTTATTAATTGTTTTAATCATGCTTGGTTTATTAATCGGTGGTTACTTCTATATTGCTAATAATTTACAGCCTGTTGATGACATTAGTGAGACTATTGTAGAGATACCTAGTGGTAGTAATTTAACACAGATAGCTGAAACTTTAGAGGATGAAGAAATTGTGAGAAATGCCTCTATTTTTCGCTATTATGCGAGATTCACTGGTTATAATGGTAACCTTCAAGCAGGTGAGTACATGTTTTCTGGAGAAGTAAGTCCTGATGATATATTAGAAAAAATTGCCAGAGGAGATGTAGTGGATAGTAGTGTCAAATTTACTATTCCTGAAGGGTTAAGAGCGGATCAAGTGGCAGAAAGACTTGATAATCAAGGATTAGGTGATAAAGATAAATTTATGGAGTTAATGGATGATAGAGAGAAGTGGGATTACTGGTTCTTAGGAGAGGTCGACGAAAATTCAAAAATTTTTTTAGAAGGGTACTTATTCCCTGATACTTACCGGATAGAAGCAGATGCTAGTGAACAAGAGGTTATCGAAACCATGTTGAATCAATTTGATGAAAATTTCAGTAATGAATTTCGAGAATTAAAAGAGGGTTTAAAATTTAATATAGATGAGTTAATGACTTTGGCATCTATAGTTGAAAGAGAAGCTGTTTTGACTGAAGAACAAGAAAAAATAGCTGGTGTGTTTTACAATCGTTTAAGTAGTGAAATCTATTTAGAGGCTTGTGCTACTGTTGAATATGTATTACAAGAGAATAAGCCAGTACTTAGCGACGAAGATACTGAAATAGAAACCCCTTACAACACTTATCAAAATAGTGGACTACCCCCGGGACCGATCGCTTCACCTGGTTTATCTGCCATTGAAGCAGCATTAGAACCTGCAGAACATGATTATATGTTTTTTGTTGCCAGACACGATGGCAGTAGAAGTCATGTTTTTTCTGAAACTTATCAAGAACATGAGAATGCTAAAGAAAAAATAAGAAGTGAAGACTAAAATTGTTGTAGGGAGGGTGAACAGAAAATTATGATGGCAAATAGTAAAGAAAGTATTATGGAGAATAACATAGAACTTTTAGCTCCAGCCGGTAATTTAGAAAAATTAAAATTTGCCATAGATTATGGTGCTGATGCAGTGTATTTAGGAGGAAAAGCCTATGGATTACGAGCTTTTGCTGGTAACTTTTCTTATGAAGATATGAAAGCTGGTATAGATTATGCTCATACTCGAAATGCTAATCTGTATGTAACTGTTAATATCTTTGCTCATAACGAAGATTTAAATGGCCTGTCTGATTATTTAAAATCATTATGGGAAATAGGGGTAGATGCACTGATTGTTTCAGATCCGGGCATATTGTCTATATGTAAAGAAGTGATTCCCGATATGGAATTACATCTGTCTACACAGGCGAATTGCACTAATTGGAGATCAGCAAAATTTTGGCAAAATCAAGGGATAAGTAGAATAATTTTAGCCAGAGAACTAACCCTAGATGAAATTTCCGGTGTTACTTCCAAAGTACCGGATATGGAATTTGAAACATTTGTTCATGGTGCTATGTGTATTTCCTATTCAGGAAGGTGTTTATTGTCAAATTACCTAACTGGCAGGGATGCCAATCGAGGTGAATGTGCTCATCCATGTCGCTGGAATTATCATTTAGTTGAACAACAACGGCCTGAACAATATTTACCTATAACAGAAGATGAAAAGAGTACTAGAATAATGAGTTCTAAAGACTTAAATATGATTAGATATATTCCCGATTTAATTCAAGCAGGATTATCTAAATTTAAAATTGAAGGTAGAATGAAAAGCATTCATTATGTTGCTACAGTAGTTAGAGCATATAGAAAAGCTATTGATAGTTATCTTAAAAATCCGGATAATTTTGTACTTGAACCAGAATTGGAATATGAACTGGATAAAGCAGCAACGAGATCATTTAGTACTGGATTTTATTTTGGTGGGCCCGATGAACAGGGGCAAGAATATTATGAGTCTAAAACTAATTCAAATTATGAATTTGTTGGAATTGTACTAAATAACCAAAATGGGTACTTAACAGTCCAACAAAGAAATCGTTTTCAGATCGGAGATAGAGTTGAGATAGTTGATCCTAATACAAACAGTGGAGAATTCGTAATTAAAGAAATAATTAATAGTTATGGAGAACAAGTTGACGCAGCTCCACATCCAAAACAAATAGTCACATTACCCCTACAAGTCGACTGTGAAGAACAGGCAATAATTCGCAAGATATCAGGTTGAGATTTTGTGATAATTTAGATATGATAGAAATAAAATTAGACAAAATTTAGTAGTAGAAAGTGGTGATATGCGTTGTCAGGGAGAGTGGCAGTTATCGGAGGAGGGCCTGCAGGATTACAAGCTAGCATTACTGGAGCTAAGCAGGGACTTAATATCACTTTATTTGAAAAACATAAAATAGGTGAAAATATCAAGTGTGCTGAAGGTTTCTTTGATTCCATGAAAATGTTCGGTGAGCCCAAGTATGGGGTGAAATTTAAAGTAAATTCATTGGTAATTGAAGCTAAAGAAAAATATGATTTAGATTGTAGAAATATTAATTTATGGATGATCGACAGAAGTGAATGGCAAGTTGGATTAAAAAATGAAGCTATTTCTAAAGGGGTAGAGGTTAAAGAAGATTTTCCAGTGAAATCAGAAGATCTTAATGAGTTAAGTTGTGCATACGATTATGTTATTGATTGCTCTGGTATACCTTCTGTTACATCCATTGCTCGAGGATTTAGTGACGAATACAGAGAAAATTGGGCACATGCTTATCAAGTGACTTTGGCAGGAGATTTTCAAAATATGATAGGACAGATAAGAGTAGGAGTTGATCCTAATTATTTTGGATATTATTGGATTTTTCCCAAAACAAAATCAATTGCTAATGTGGGATTAGGAGTCTTTCCTCAAAACAGAAAATATTATGGTAATGTACAAACTAATCTAAAGAAGGAGTTACACAAATTATTACAATGTGAAGAACTAAAAAATTGTAAAGTTATAGGTTCTGGTGGTGGCGTAATACCAACTAAACCAGTTTCCAATTTGATTCATGATAACATAATCTTGGCTGGGGATAGTGGGGGTTTTTCATCTCCATTACATGGTGGAGGGATAGATTTAGCCATGTTAACAGCAGAACAAGCAGTTAAAGCAGTAACTGAAGAAAATTTACAAAATTATTACCTTAATATAGAACAGATGGTTAAACAAAAATTGGATATTGAGTACAAGATTACAAGTTTGTGGGCACAATTAGGGTATGAGCATTTGGATAGATTATTAAAAGTAATTTTAAGAAAAGAGGCAATCACCGAACTACCAAAATTATTTAAATTTAAGGATTTACTATTCTCGGAACGTGATACTATTTCAGCATTTTTTGACGGCTTTTTCTACGGCCAATGGTATGATAAACAAAAAGAATTTAAAACTAAGTAAATGGTCAATATAATGTTATTGCTAATTCTTTCAATAACAGATTATTACAGTTATGAACATGCAACTTTTACTTAACCTGATACTCAGATATTGCAATCGGCTTGCCTGGAGGTAAGCCGATTGTCTTATAATAAAACTTTTAAATAGTGGTTAAAAAACTTGAAGGAGGGATTAAATTGTCTATTACTGCTGGTGTCGATATTGGTTCATTATCAACGGAAGTAGTTTTATTGAATGAGCAAGATATTTTAGCCCAAATTATTGTGCCAACAGGTGCTAATAGCAAGCAAGCTGGACAAGAAGCTTTTCAAATAGCTCTGGATAAGGCTGGATATCAACGTAGTGATATTGATTACATTGTTAGCACGGGTTATGGAAGAATTTCAACACCATTTGCAGACAAACAGATAACAGAAATTACATGTCATGCTAAAGGTATGTTTTACTTGAACCCTGAGATTAGAACACTTATTGACATCGGAGGTCAAGATAGTAAAGCTATAAAATTGGCTCCAGATGGGTCAGTTGAGGACTTTGTCATGAATGATAAATGTGCTGCTGGGACAGGTAGATTTTTAGAAGTTATGGCACAAGCTTTGGAAGTTGACATGGAACAATTTGTCAATACAGGTAAACATCAAGGTGAACAGGTTGAAGTAACTAGTATGTGTACCGTATTTGCTGAATCAGAAGTAGTTTCATTGATTGCTGAAGGATATGAAAAAGGGAAAATCATTCGAGGATTAATTGCTTCAATAGGAGAGAGAACTGAAACTATGGCTGACAGAATTCAAATTGAGGCCCCCATTGCCATGAGCGGAGGTGTAGCAAAGAATTCAGGAGTAGTCAGAGCTCTTGAAGAAAGATTAAATGAGAGAATCTATATACCCGATGAACCTCAAATGATAGGTGCCTTAGGAGCATCTTTATTAGCTAAACAATTGGTATCAGTCTAGAAAAAGATCAACTGGTCAGAAAATAAACAACTGGAGTGATCGATAAATGGGTGTAGATGTTCAATATGTAGGTTGGATCTGTTCATATGTACCGGAAGAATTGATTCACGCTGCTGGTTTGCGACCTTATCGCATTAGTCCTGAATACAGTAGCAATAGTGGTAATTGCCGATCTTTACCTGCAAATTTTTGCCCTTTGGTAAAGAAGATAGTAGAAAGCTTTGAAAAAGGTGAATACGAATTTTTAAGTGGATATGTTATAGCTAATTCTTGTAATGCCATGAGCCATCTATATAATGTATTGGTAAATCAATCTCACCGAGATCAATTTGTGTATTTTCTTGATGTACCTAGAAAAAATGATGACCTAAGTGTAAAATACTTTGAAAATCAACTAATGGATCTTTTCGTTTACTTAAACAATACGACTAAACCGTCAATAGAGTCTAATATTCGTGAAAATCAGCTGCTATATAGTGAAAACACTGATAGTTTATTGGACTCTATTAAAGTTTACCGAGAAACTCAAGAAAAGTTAGCAAAAATAAATTATGGTATCCATAACTTAGAAATGGATTTTCTAAATTTGACAAATAAGTTGGCCAGAGAACCTAGAGAACAGATAAATACCTGGCTTGATCATAAAATTAATGACAAAAATATTCAAAACTATAACAAGAATAAATCTTTGCTAATATTAACAGGAGCTATGATAAATCAAGACTTAGCTAAAATATTACAAAATGTGAGCAATTATCATATTTTACCCGAAACTTGTCAGGGGCTTAAATATCTACAGAAAGATGGATTACTAAGCAAGACTTTAGATAAGTTAAATCAGAGTGGGGAACAAGAACTTTTAGAACTTATAGCTTTTACTTATCTTAATAAACCACCTTGTACTAGATTATTAGGTGAAGCCAGTAATGCTTCAAGAAAGACTCGTATATATGAGTTAAAAAAATTATTTGACTATCATGATGTGAAAGGTGTTATTCACCATGATTTGGGTTTTTGTGATATAAGTAATTACGATTTTTTAATGATAAATGATATATGTGATGACTACGACATACCCCTTTTGAGATTGAATTCTGAACTAGGTAAAACTGAACTTGGGCAGCTTCAGACCCGTTTGGAAGCTTTTTGTGAAATGAAAGTGTTGTGATTAAGTGAGAAAAGAGGTGATTTTATGGAACCGATAAAAATATTTAAAGAAAAATTGGGTGATGAATTAGGTAAGAAAGCTTTAACATCACCCAGTACTTATAGTTTGGCCAGATGGTTGTTCGTAGTGAAAAACCCTTATCCATTTCAAGGGTTAAAACAAATGACTGATTTGGGATTGGAGATGACTGCCAAAGCCTATAATCGGAAACATCCTGTGTGTTTTACCACGGCTTTTTTTCCTGATGAACTTGTCCATGCGCTAGATGGAGTGCCTTTTGCTCCAGAGGTTGCTGCAGCGACTGCTACATCATTAGACCTATCACCAGAGCTGTTAAAATACTCGGAAAAGATGGGTATGTCTAGAGATTTGTGTTCTTTTCATAGAGTGGCTGGAGCTGGAGTTCCTAACCATTACTTTCCTGTGCCAGATGTGTACTTGGCTAGTTCTCATTTATGTGACGGTGCCCCTCAACTGTTTAGGTATTTGGCTAATAAAAATAATAAACCTTTTTACTTGCTCGATGTACCTTCGGAATATTCGGAGTCAGCCATATACTACGTAGCGGAACAATTGGAGCAGCTAGTATTTTCTTTATCTGAACTTGGGATAGTGAATTATGATGAACAAAAATTAAAAACTATAATAGAACAATCTAATCAAGCTAGAGAAGCTCAAATTGAATTGAACAAAGTGCGCAGCAAATATCCTGGAATATTGCCTGGAGAACAAGCTGTTACCTTAGTGTATTTACACTTTTTATGTCAAGGTTTACAAAAAACAACAGAAATTTATAGATTATTAGCACGTGAGATTGAAGCAAAAGCTGAACAAGAAAATTTAAATTTCAGACAACCAAGATTATTATGGTCGCATTTAATACCTTTTTACCACAATGAGATTTTCACCCTTATTGAAGAATTGGATGTTAATATTGCATTTGAAGAAATGAATTTTGTGTATTGGCCCCCTTTAGATCCTGAGAAACCATTTATAAGCTTAGCTCGTAAAGTACTTAGTAATCCTTTTATTGCTCCATTAGAAAACAGACTCAGTGCTATGAAGAAAATTATAGATCAATTTAAAATTGACGGGATTATTCATTTTTCTCATTGGGGCTGCAGGCAAGCCATCGGAGGTGTCCCCATACTTAACCAGCAAGTGAAAAAATGGGGAGTAGGCTTTTTAAATTTAGATGCCGATTGTGTAGATCAAGATAATTATTTTTCAGGTCAAATTAAAACGCGTTTAGAGAGTTTTGTGGAAATGTTGACTTTCTAGTACTAGACAGGCACAAATCTGTAAATTGACCATATAATATAGGTACCCAATTAATTTGTTCACTTAAGGGAGGTGTTACTAATCTAATGTTACCTGTAATAGGGATAATTTCATTATTGATTAAAGAAATGTCATTACTGGTTTCATATATTACCAGTAATTCTTTTCCTAAACCACTTTCCGCAGAAGAGGAAAGAAAATATTTAAAATTGCTGGAACAGGGAGATGAAGAAGCTAGAGAAGTACTTAGAGAGAGAAATTTAAGGTTGGTTGCACATGTAATGAAAAAGTTTGAAAATAGTGGAGAAGATTCTGAAGATTTAATTTCTATTGGAACAATTGGATTGATTAAGGCGATTAACACTTATAATTACAAAAAAGGTACAAAACTGGCAACTTATGCCGCGCGCTGCATTGAAAATGAGATTTAACTGACTATACTGTAGCGGTAAATTAAGGAAATTTTTTGTTAAGTATAATTTATTGCTATCAACAACAGAAAATAACAACGTCTAAATTATATATCTGATATTATTGCTAATAAACCCAAACTAAATACATATATTGCAAATAGAGTTAACCTCTGTCTTTTTACCAAACTAATCAAACCTTTTATACTAACTAATGAGGCGACAAAACTTGTAATAAAGGCTGCGATTAATTCTATTTTGTTAGGAAATTCATTATTTTGTATTTGAGCTGTTGAATTAATACCAGAAATTAATTCAGGGACCTGATACAAGAAAGAACCTATAATAACTGGAAAAGCTAGTAAAAAGGATAACTTAACTGCTGTCTCTTTAGAATAGCCACTAAAAATTCCTGAAACAATTGTGAATCCTGAACGTGAAATTCCAGGGATGACTGATATGCCTTGACATATACCGATGAGTATTCCGTCACGTATATTTAGGTCTTGTTCTTGTTTTAGAAATATAAATTGAGAACGAACGGATTTTTCCATTATAATTAATAGTACTCCTGTAAATATTAATCCTAGTCCTGTAAGTGTTATACTCTTAATCTTTTCATCAAGTAGGAATTCTATACCTATACCAGTAAGGGCTGTTGTTAATGTTGCCGTAATCAAAAACAGGGAAGTATAATAGTACTTACTGTAATGGTTTGTTTTATAAACTACATATTTTATAGTTTTAATTAAGATATCCCATAGTTCTGTATTGAAATAGTAGATCAAGGCCAGTAATGAAGCCAGGTGTAGAGTGACTTCTATACTTAAACCTGGAAGATGCAAATTAAATAATCGTTCGCTTATAACTAAATGTGCAGAACTTGAAACAGGTAAAAATTCCGTGAGCCCCTGTATGACTCCTAAAATTATAATTTCAAACATAGAAATCCCCCTAAAATTATTTGAAAATATTACAACCGAACTACTCTGTCTATTCTAATTTATTAACAAGAGTACGCCGCTATGAAGCTAAGAGGGAAATAAATACAGTAACAAAGAAGGAATATTATTACTATATAGCGAAATATATAACGTTGAGGGACATAGCGCTAAATAATTGCTAGAGGAGGGATGCCAATGAGTAACGATGCTAGGACTATAGCTAATAAACGGGCGCAAGAGTTAAAAGACAAGATTCAAGATTTTCTGGATGCTAGAGAAAATATAGTTACTGGTGAAAAAATTAATAATGAATTGGCCAGAAGAAGACAAATGATATTAAAGTTATTCAATGCATCTGAACAGGAGTGGAGCGACTGGAAGTGGCAGCTGAAAAACAGAATTTCTGATGTAGAAACTCTAGAGAAAATACTTAATTTAACTGAAGAAGAGAGAAAAGAAATATCAGAAGTCGGTCAACAATACAGGTGGGCTGTTTCACCTTATTATTTAAGTCTTATGGATCCTGATGATCCGAACTGTCCAGTGAGAAAACAAGCTATTCCTTCAGGACAAGAAATTAAAGACATCAGCGGTGTTGATGATCCCATGGCTGAAGAAATTACTAATCCAGCTGGAAGTATAACTAGAAGGTATCCAGATAGATTAATTATTAATATAACAAATCAGTGTGCTATGTACTGTAGACATTGTCAGCGTAAGAGGAATATTGGTGAAGTTGATAAACCTACACCCCAACATTTATTAGAAGAATCAATTGAATATATTAAAAACCATTCAGAAATAAGAGATGTATTGCTTACTGGTGGAGACGCGTTTATGCTTTCTGATGAAACATTAGATTGGATATTAACTGAGCTCAGAGCCATACCTCATGTAGAAATTATTAGATTAGGATCTAGAACATTGGTAACGATGCCTCAACGCGTTACTGGCAATCTTTGTAATATACTATCTAAGCACTTGCCTGTATACGTAAATACTCAATACAATCACCCTAAAGAAATTACAGCTGAATCTAAAAAAGCCACTCTTAAATTAGCACGATCAGGTGTCGGCTTGGGCAATCAAGCAGTACTATTAAATAAAGTTAATAATGATCCTCATGTTATGAAAACACTATGTCACGAATTACTGACTGCCATGGTTAGGCCGTATTACATTTTTCATGCTAAAAAAGTTAAAGGTACAACTCATTTTATGACTAGGGTTGAAGAAGGATTAGAAATATTAGAAAAAATGAGAGGTTATACTTCGGGTATGGCAATACCAAATTATATAATAAATGCTCCTGATGGACATGGAAAAACTCCAATGCTGCCAGATTATTTGATTTCACAAGGTAAAGATAAAATTTACATCCGCACTTGGGAAAAGAAAATATTTGAATATCCTAATGTGGCGCCGAAAGAATAAGATGTGACTATAAATGGTGATACAAAAAAGCGGGGATTAGCCCCGCTTTTTTGTATGCTTCTTTGGATTGTAGAGAAAAATATAATTAGTTCAAAAAAAAAGACGCTAACAGGAGGCATTCAAAATTGGAAAAGGCCAGTGCTGTGAAAGTAGGTGTTCTTGCTACTAGTAATTACATAACTGTTCTAGTGAACACATTACTATTTCCTATATTTCCGGCTATGTCTGAAGCATTAAATTTACAATTAAGAGACTTAGCTATTCTTGTTGGAATTGTTTCTTTTCCTTCTGCTGTCGTTAACTTGGGTGGAGGGATTTTAGCTGACAGATTTGGGAAAAAGTTAATTATAATAATTTCACTTTTATTTTATGGTGGTGGGGGTTTATTAGCTGGTATAAGTATTTTGGTTATGGAACATCCATATCCCGTTATTTTGATAGGGAGATT
>CAZKUS010000026.1:0-15125 GCA_964556025.1 uncultured Clostridia bacterium
TGATCTTCAGTCATCTTCAACCATGTAGCATCAGAGGTCAAACCAGCATTATTAACTAGCGCATCTAACCTTCCGTATTCCTTAACTATTCCATCAATTAATTCTTTGACTTGCGAACTATCTGTAACATCTGCAGTACGAGTCGCAACTTCTCCCATATCACTTAAGTTGTCCTTCGTTTCCTGCAAACTTTCACGGTCCACATCGCAGATAATAACTTGAGCCCCTTCTCGCAAGAATTTTTCTGCTGTCACTTTACCGATACCAGCCGCTCCACCAGTGATCAAGGCCACCTTGTCTTGTAATTTCATATTCCTACCCCCTTATAAAATTAGATAAATTTTTAAATAATCCCATAATGTTTTGCTTTACTGGACAGTTCCTCTCTAAAGTTGGGATGAGCAATACTGATCAAATTTTCCACACGCTCTTTAATGGATCTACCACGGAGTGGTGCCACTCCGTATTCTGTAACCACATAATCTACATCATTTCTGGACAGAGTCACTCCTGCCCCCTGATTGAGGGAAGGGACAATGGTAGATATAGTTTCATCTTTAACAGATGAGTACAGAGCAATTATAGACTTGCCACCAGGAGATTTTTGAGATCCAGAGGCAGTATCGCATTGACCACCTGTACCACTATAAATACTGTGACCTAAGCTTTCGGAGCAAACCTGTCCTGTTAAATCTACCTGCAGTGCCGTATTTATACTAACCATCTTGTGGTTTTGGCCAATTACATGCGGGTCATTAACAATTTTACCTCTTTGGAACTCTACCCCCAGATTATTATCCAAAAAGTCATATAATTTTTGTGATCCGTAAGCGAAGGTAGCGATCATTTTATCTTTCCAAATAGACTTTTTGTGATTAGTAATTACACCTTTGTAGTAAAGATCCACCATACCATCAGTCATCATCTCGGTATGAATGCCTAAATCTTTTTTAGTCTCCAAGGCTTTAGTTACAGCATTGGGAATACCCCCAATTCCCAACTGAAGTGTGGATTCATTTTCAACCAACTCTGCTATATATCCACCAATTTGATGATCAAGTTCACTAGGTTCAATCTCTGGTAGAGTAAATAAAGACGTATTATTTTCTACTAAATGATCCACTTGAGAAATGTTAATATTAATATCTCCATAAGTCCTGGGGAGATTTTCGTTTATTTCCAAAATGACTGTGTCTGCGAGTTCTATGGCATCTTTTTCATACGTGATTCCCAGCGATAGAGAAAAATTACCGTGTTTATCCATGGGGGTAGCAGTCCCCAAAAATACGTCGGGCGTTCGGTACTGAAATCTTCTAGTTGATGCTAAATGTAAATGATTGGGAATATAAGTTACATTCCGTCCTTCTTTGGCAGCTTTACGAGCATGGGGACCATAGAACCAACTTTCCATGGTAAAACTATCTTCCATCCCTGCTTGACTATAAAAGCTGTAAGCTTCCAGAGGTAAGCAGGTGATCACCTTAACATCTTTAACTTCCTCCTTTTTCTCCCCTAAAGCATTCAACAGACCGGGAGGTTGGGAAGCAGCCATAGCTGTAACCACTTCATCTCCAGATTTGATGTGATTTAAAGCTTCGGAAATGCTAATGAATTTTTGCTGATACTCCTCTGTAGGTGTTAACATGCCTTTCCCTCCAAACTTCATTTTGTAACTTAGTTAAAATTTAAATTTAGAGACCATATAATAACAAGATCACCTAATTATCCTCTCTCAATTGAATAAATATGCGTCCAAATTATGCGTCCATAATTGTTTCCATTTTTTCACTCAATTCCTCCGGTTGAGTGAGGTATGAAACTCCTATGAACAGAACAATGGATACAACGAAGGCAAACACTCCTCCGTCCATGCCGTGTGGTAGTTCATAGATTTCAAGAGTAACCAATATTTCCGATACAACACTAATTAACAATCCAGCAGCTATAGAAGCAATAGCTCCTTCTTTAGTAGCTCGCTTCCAATTTAATCCCAGTCCTAAAGACGGAGCAAGTGCTGCGGCAAAAGTGCCCCATCCAACTGCACCTAAGAGAGCAATCCCTCTATCACCCAGACTTAGGACCACTAATACAGTTACTATAGAAATGACAACTACAGCTATTCTTCCATAAAACAATTGCTGTCGATCTGAGAATTTTTTACCTAAGGCTTGGGGAATATCTCTCACAGCTGCAGCTGAAGCTATATTAATAAAGGCATCACAAGTGGACATAATGGCTGCTGTAACTCCGGCCAAAACCACACCTGCCAAAATGGGAGGAGCAAATTCAGTGATAAACACCAGTACAGTGTCATCTGGATTTTGAAGCGGTTCTAATTCACCTGTCATGACCAAATAGCGAGTAGCCAAACCTGTACCGAAAAACAGCAGTCCTCCTATCATAGCTGGAATGGCAGCAACTAGCGGCCCCCATTTTAATTTGTTAATATCTTTAATCATGTATAATCTGTTAACAACATGAGGTTGACCTAAAATCCCAATTGAGAGCAGGAAAAACCAACTCATAGCCAAAACCGGACCCGCCAACCCCCAGGGGCCTACAAATTCTGGCATAACTTGATCCATTCCTGTGAATTCCGTGGTTGCTATCGTTTCAGTAATATTTGTCATGCCGTCCCCTGCTTGAAGAGACAAAAGAAACACGATAAAAGACCCGATGGCCATAACAACACCCTGAAAAGCACTGGTGTAAGTACCAGCCAAAATACCACCGGCTGTAGAGTAAAACGCCACTACCGCCATGCCTATTACAACTCCTACTGGGACAGTAACATTAAAGATGAATGAAATCATTGTACCTAGTGCTAAAACTTGAGTACCCATAAATATGATTATTCCGATTAAAGTGGCTAAACCAGTCAAACCGCTAGCAGCCCTACTGTTAAAACGGTGATATATAGCATCTGCCACTGTCATGGCTCCAGTAGCTTCTGTAAGCAACCTCATACGCTTACCTAAAATATACCAGGCCATAGCAAATGAGACAGATGTAGGAAAAGTAAACCATAGTGCTCCCATTCCCAGTTCATAAGTGAGACCAGGACCTCCGATAAATAGAAAACCGCTGAGTGCAGTAGCAAAAGTGGCCATAGCCATGACAAATAAGCCCAAGCTTTTACCCGCTATGAAAAAGTCTTCAGAAGTTTTTGTCCGATTCATGGCCCAAATTCCAATGCCAAAAATGATCACCAAATATATCAAGGCAATAACAATTATTGTCGTCACTTTTAACCCTCCCGTTCAGTTGAAATTTTAGATAAGATGTCACTGAGCTCTTCCCGGCTAATAAATTCTCGCTCGAAAAAGTAACCGAAAGTATAAGTACACAGTAAAAAAGGAATTGCCCAGACTATATAAACCATTATAAAGGTCGCTAGAGGGAATCCTCCAACGTATATTTCTGGAGTCACAGTGGTATCAATCATATTCATACTTATAAATCCACCTAGCCAGATAATTAGAAGACCTAGTAAACTATGTTTATAGCCTTTTCCTATTTCACCTTTTTTGAGAGCACCTAAATACATCCAGGAAAACATCAGAACTGGAAAACTAATAGCAAACAAAAATGCCAAATCACCGAGAAGAGCAATTAACATGATAACTGCACTAATTAAGATTATCTTTACCATGTTGTCATTCAAATTAAACACCTCCCCACTTAATTACAGATGCATTCCAGGCATAACCAATCCCGGCACTCACCCAAACCACCAGATCACCTTCACTGATTTTTCCACTCTCAACAGCTAATTCTGTAGATAAAATTTGATCAAACTGACCTAAGTGACCATAATCTTCTAAATAAATTGATTGATCTTCCGACAAGTTCAATTCATTTAATACTCCCAAATGAGCTGATTTTTTCATATGCAAAAGCGCTAAGTAGTCTATATCTTCAGTTGTATAGCCACTTTTCTGGACAGCATTTTCAATTACCTTGAAAAAATTCTTGATAGATACCTGATCCAACCTTTCTTTCATGCCTTCCGGATCTATTACATCTAAATAATTTTCTTTGTTTGCAATTGCTTCATCATCTATAGGTTTTTTCGTACCACCGGAGGGAACCACTACATCTTCTGAGAGAGAACCATCGGTTATATTAGAGCTCTCTAGTACCAGATTTTTATCGTATCCCTGTTTAAAAATTACTGCTCCGCCTCCAGCCCCCAAATTGTACATAAATCTAACTCTGGGGTTTTCATAGTCTATAAAATCACAGTTTCTATAACCGCCAGCTATCATCACTGTATCTATCTCTGGATTTGCTTTCATCAGAGATTTAGCAAGTTCCATCCCTACAACTCCAGTACCACAACGCTGACTGATGTCAAAGGCCCAAGCATTATCAGCACCGATCTCATACTGCAGTTTGATTCCTGCTGTCCATAGAGGCCACTCTTTGTGTTCTTCACCAATATAGATCACAACATCGATATCACTGGGATCTAAATCTCCTTTTTTTATAGCTTTTTGTGCCGCCTCAATCCCCATTTGGCAAGTATGATCTTCTTCTCCAGGAATTGGTTTTTGTTTAATACCCATCTTGTTTTCTAATACATCTGCGGGGACTCCACTCTTTTCCGATATTTCTTCACCAGTCATAACATTTTCTGGGATATAAGTAGCTAGTGAAACTATCCCGATTTTTTCATTAGTAGTGCGATCACCCAACTCAATTCACCTCCATTTTATTTATTTAGCAATCGAATCTTCCATCAGAACATTCATAAATTTGTTATATTTAAAAGTTGCAATTTTCATACCAAGCATTTCCTTTGACTGAAAATTTTCTAAAATCCTTATTTGCCAGTTCAAACAAAAATCTCTCTGCTCAACAAAAATACAGAGCAGAGAGAATAGTGTTGCAACACGATACATTTATCAGAAAATCATGAGTAAACCCAACGATTTTATAAGGGGGGTGAATTCGGTGTTTGTCTGGTCGAAACTTAATTGATGTATCATTTCGCTACAGTGTAGCTTTTTGAGGCACTTCTGTTTTTAACTTTAACGCCCTTCATTTTTTATATCACTAACCTAATTGACTTTTTACCAGCCAGCAGTTATATTAAAATTAGTTAAATACTGAATTTAACAGCACAAAATGGAGCTATAAACGTTTTCGAAATAAGTATATTATAACACTTACAGAAAGGAATGACTAAATATGAGCTATACTAATCATATAAGGAACTTGCTATTTCACAGGCCTATAATCAGTATTTTAACAATCTTTTTTTTCGGTTTAGTTATTTTCCTACTATTTTTTTGGCAAACTGTTTTAACAGCTATGGGCAATTTTTTAGTTGAGGAAAATCAACTAACACAATCCGAGTATATTATTGTGTTACAAGGCGGAATACCTGATCGAATTGTCCACGGGACAGAACTATATGACAAAGGTTATGGAGATAAAATTCTAATGGCAGAAAGTCACAGTTTTAATAACTATGAATTGATAGAAGAGCATGAATTAGAACTTCCTACTAATGTGGATATAAATCGCGAAGCAGCAACTCAAATGGGGGTTAAACAAGAGGATATAACCATTGTTCCTGGTAAAGTCGATAGTACTCGTGAAGAAGCTCAAAAATTGTCTCAATATTTAAGTGATAGATACAATAATTCTGAACTAGAAAACAAATCTATCATCCTAGTAACTTCCAGGTTTCATTCTCAAAGAGCTAAATATATTTTTAGTGAAGAGTTAAATAAAATTGAAGTTATTTCTTCACCAAGTCCTTATGACCCTTACTCACCCAACAGTTGGTGGACAGACAGACGGCAAGCAAGAAATACCTTTATGGAGTATATAAAATTCATCAATACTGTCACTTTTGATTTTTAATATTGACTCAGTTAAAAAGTAACAGAATATAACAACGCCTTGTCTTAATATTTATCTATAACTACCTTTTAGATAGTCCTCAATTTTATAAAATTCCGGATGAGATTTTAAGCCACCATAGCTAATGTCAGCACCCATTAATCCCGGCAGACTGTTCAGTTCAACTAACACTGGTCCATGAGGGGAAATACCTACATCCCAACCCAACAATACTCCTGGATAATATTTAATATTTTCTCTTACCATGGTCAATATTTCATTAAAATACGGTATTTGAAAATTATTAAATCTGATTCCACTGTCGGGATGACACTCTCGCTTGATTCCTCCATAGTGCATGTGACTGTAACCGTATTTCAAGAGTTGTCCAGTCCCAGTATTCACTGGCACAAAAACACCTCCGTAGCTGGCATTATCTACTGATTGATTATTAACCCCGAATCTCATTAATGAAGCTAAAAAAACTAGATCTTTGTTTTTTTGGTCAAAATAAGTAATGAATCTAATGGTATTTAAACTTTTACTGTAAATGTGATCAACTGATTGATGTTGTTTTATTTCTCTTTCAAAAATATAGTCTCCTTGACTAATAGTGTTTAAATCAAAATCAACAACATTCTCCGCTGATATTCTTCCACACCCTATCCCTCCCATACCAGTAACCGGCTTATAAAATACATTTTCACCTTCTTTTATCGAATCAGTTAATAATTGGTGAAATTCACTCTCGGATAGATATTGGTACTCATCTCTTTCTGAATTGGAATAAAAAGAATCTCGTAAATTCCAGCCAATTAATTTAGGTGCAGTAACCTTAGTTTTATTTAAATACAAATGAAACAATAATTTATTACTAGCAACTCTGTCCACTATAATGGGAGTGTAGCGCCTACTTTTGCTCATAATTTTACGTTCTTGTTTAAGGTCCAGGAAGTTGTCTATCTCTGCTATTTCTTGCCTATATAAAAATTTAATAAAATAATGAAATGGGAAACTTTTCGTCTTAATAAACAGTTGCACTACTTCTTGCAAGATTAACAGTGCCTTTTTACGATTACTATCAAAATAAAAATTCTTTAATCTTTTTACAAAATTTTTGAGCTTCATTTTTACCTCTCCAAAATTAAATATTAGTTAACCTGAAATAATTGTAAGTAAGAGTTACTGTACAGTCAACATTTATAAATATCACCCAAAAGCTATCTTGACTATTATAGCGGGCCAAAATGTAGTTTGTAAATAAACTGTAAAAAAATAGAGTGCCCTGTTGGACACTCTATTATTCCCTTCAATATTTCTGTTATCAGAATTTTAGCGTTACTTCTTTTTCTTTTTAGGGAGTTGATGTATAGGCATACCTAATGAATCTAAAGCGGCTTCCCAAAGGGTTTCACTGAGAGTTGGGTGTGGATGAATTAAGTCACCCAAATCAGATACCTTCAGTCCTTCTTTAACTGCCATGGTTCCTTCTTGGATCAAGTCTGAAGCATGAGGTCCCATGATGTGTACCCCCAAGACTTCACCTGTTTCTTCATGAGAAAGAATTTTCACCTGACCATCCACTTGATCTTCTGCTAGAGCTTTCCCATTAGCTCCAAAGGGGAATCTACCAACCTGGTAAGGAACTCCTTGTTCTTTTAAGCTGTCCTCATTTTCTCCTACAGATGCCACTTCAGTCATAGTAAACACACAGTTGGGAACAGCTTTATCTTCATAGACATTTTGCTCTCCCATAGCATTTTCAGCAGCTAAAATCCCCTGATGACTAGCCACATGAGCTAACATAGCTCCTTTGCTGGCTGCATCACCAATAGCGTATACTCCCGGTAGATTAGTTTCTAGTTTATCGTTTACTTCTATTCCTTCTTCGCTGATCTCTAAATCTAACTCTTCCAGTCCGTCTAAATGGGGATTTCTGCCACGTGAAATCAAGACTTTATCAGCAGGAACCACTTGTTCTTTACCTTTTTTCTCAACTTTCACATCTAAGCTTTTATCACCACTACCTTCCCCTATTTCATTTACTTGACTCTGGGTCATAACATTTACTCCGCCTCTTTTGAGAATACTAAACAGGCGTTTAGCAATGTCATTGTCCACAGGAGAAATATAGGGGGTTCTTTTAACAAGCGTAACATTCACTCCAAATTCTGCCATGATCCCTGCTAGTTCTACTCCTGTAACACCGCCACCAATAACCACCAAATCGTCTACTAGTTCTCGCATTGCCAATATGTCATCTGTCCCTATCACGTCCGGATGATCAGCTCCTGGCAAGTTGGATCCGGAAGATTCTGACCCTGTGGCAATAATAACTGATTTAGCAGAAACCTCCATGCTTGAACCGTCATTTAACTCAATATCCGCCTGCTTGTCAGACTTAAGCTTACATCTACCGTAAACCGTTTTTACTCCTGCTTTCTTTAACAATTTCTTAATACTTTCTTTTAAATTTCCCACAACTTCATCTTTACGATCACTTACACGCTCATAGTTCAAACTTATTTCGCCCACTTCAAAACCAAACTCTTCACCTTTGTGAAGTTCAGCAAATAAACCAGCACTTTTGTGCAAGGTCTTAGTAGGAATACAACCTCTATTTAAACAAGTACCACCGAGTTCGTCTTTTTCTACCATCATGACGCTAGCGCCCAATTGAGCACCTCTCAAAGCGGCAACATATCCTCCTGGACCACTTCCTACAATTAATAAATCCACTGATTCCATTAAATTACACCTCCATGGTTCAAACTAAAACCCTTAATATTTACATTAAATAGATCATTCGTAAATTGTGCCCACAGTTTCCCGTGGGCACAATTCTAACACTTGTAAGTAATTACACTTATTTAAAATTTAATTGAAACAGAATGATTTTATTCTTTATCAGGATACCAACGCACAACAGGTTTTCGTGCAGCTGAGACTTCATCCAATCTGGCTACTGGTGTACTAAAAGGTGCAGATTTCACTGTTTCCGGATCACTTTCCACTTCTTTAGCAATTTCTCTCATAACATGAATGAACTGATCTATAGATTCTTTCGATTCAGTCTCGGTAGGTTCAATCATCATGGCTTCATCCACTATTAATGGGAAGTAAACCATAGATGGATGAACGCCATAGTCCAAGTGACGTTTGGCAATATCCATGGTGGACACGTCATATTTCTTTTTCTGTTTACCGCCACTTAATACAAATTCGTGCTTACAGGGCAGTTCATAGTGATCTAGCTGGTAAGTATCTTTCAATTTTTCCCTGATATAATTGGCATTAATCACCGCATCTTTACTCGCTTGTTTTAAACCTTCAGGTCCCATGTATCTCATATAGCTGTAAGCTTTGATAGTCACATTAGTGTTTCCGTAATATCCGTGAATTTTACCAATACTATTGGGTCTATCATAATCTAGTACAAATTTGTCACCTTGTTTGTTGATATCGGGTACAGGTAAATACGGTTCCAGCTCTTTTGTGACAGCTATGGGGCCACTACCAGGACCGCCACCACCATGAGGGGCTGAGAATGTTTTGTGTAAGTTCAAGTGTACTACATCAAAACCCATATCTCCTGGACGTGCGTAACCCATAATGGCATTTAAATTGGCACCGTCATAATACAGTAATCCGCCCACTTCATGAACTGCTCGTGATATTTCCATAATATCTGATTCAAACAGCCCTAAAGTGTTGGGGTTTGTTAACATAATGCCGGCAACATCATCATCTAAATTCTTTTTCAACTCCTCTAGGTCAACAAGCCCCTTGTCATTAGACTTGATTTCTACCAAATCAAAACCTGCCATAGCTGCACTAGCTGGATTTGTACCGTGAGCCGAATCTGGACAGAGCATCTTAGTTCTTTGTTCTCCTTTTGCCTCTAAAGCAGCTTTCATTACCAGTAGCCCGGTCAACTCCCCATGGGCACCAGCCGCAGGTTGAAAGGTAACTCGATCCATACCTGTCACTTCATTAATGATCTGTTCAGTATTGTAGAGTAATTCTAAAGTCCCCTGAATTTGATCTTCAGGTTGATAAGGATGGAGCTGCGTAAATCCTGGCAGTGAGGCTACATCTTCATTTATCTTAGGATTATATTTCATAGTACAAGATCCCAAAGGATAAAAACCTTTATCCACATGATGGTTTTTACTAGACAGCTCAATAAAGTGCCTAACAGCCTCATTTTCTGATATTTCAGGAAGCCTGGGGTCTTCATCTCTTATTTCCTCTTTAGGAAGTAAAGACTCTAATTCTTGTTCCGGAACATCGCACTCGGGTAGGGAAAAACCTTCTCTACCACTGCCTCCTAATTCAAAAATGAGAGGTTGCTCTTTTCTCATTTGACTCCCTCCAATCCAAGAACCAATTTGTCGATTTCATCTTTGGTTCTTTTCTCCGTAACACAAAGCAGCATGTGATTTTCCAATCCGGAGTAGAACTTACCTAAATCCAGGCCACCCACTATCTTACGATCTAACAATTGTTTGTTAATTTCCTCTACCGGTTTAGGAGTTTTTATAACAAACTCTTTAAAGAATGGTTGATCAAAAGCCAATTCAAAACCATCTAAAGCTGCAATTTTCTCTTTAGCGTAGTTGGCTTTTTGGAGTGACAGATTAGCAACCTGTTTTAAGCCTTTAGGACCCATGAGTGTCAAATATATACAAGCTGCTAAAGCATTTAAAGCTTGATTAGAGCAAATATTAGAGGTAGCTTTTTCCCTTCTGATATGCTGTTCTCTAGTTTGCAAATTCAGTACATAACCTCTATTCCCCTCTTCATCAGTTGTCTCACCGATAATCCTTCCTGGCATTTTTCTGATCAATTTTTTGGTACTAGCAAAAAATCCAAGAAGAGGTCCACCAAAATTCATAGGATTTCCAAGACTTTGACCATCTCCCACCACAATATCTGCACCGTACTCGGAGGGTGGTTTTATTAAACTTAGAGCAATGGGGTCTGTGCAAACAATCAACATAGCTTTATGTTCTTTTAATTTATCTTTTAAACCATCTAAGTTTTCTAAATTGCCTAAGAAATTCGGTGTCTGAGCAATATAACAAGCGACATCTTTGGATAAATGATTATCAATTACAGATCCATCGGTAACCCCTTCACTCTGGGGTATAGTTTGTACTTTGAAACCTTGATTTTCGACATAAGTTTGCAGTACTTGACGATAACTAGGATTAACCGCTTCTGATACCAGTACTGTGTTACCTTTAGCAGATTTCAAACTCATAAGAGCCGCTTCAGCTACGGAAGTAGCACCGTCATACATAGAGGCATTCGCGACTTCCATACCCGTAAGCTCAGAAATCATAGTTTGATATTCAAAAATAGTTTGCAGAGTACCCTGACTGGCTTCTGCCTGATAGGGTGTATAAGCTGTATAAAACTCACTTCGTTTAAGCATATGCCCAATCACACTAGGCATATAGTGATCGTATACTCCTGCTCCCAAAAACGGGGTATACTCGCTTAGATCTTGGTTCTTGCATGCCAAATCCAGCATATGTTTGAGAAGTTCTGGCTCTGATAGAGAAGGAAATATGTCTAACTCTCTATCAAACATTACATCTCTCGGAATATCCTGAAACAGCTCTTCAACAGATTCCACCCCAATAGCATCTAACATCTCACGACGCTCTTTGTCAGTATGAGGCAAATAGTTTCTATTCACAACTATTCCTCCTCTTCAATTTCTTTTAAATATTCTTCGTACTGTTCAGGGCTCAACAATTCATCAAGCTCGCTTTCCTCAGAAAGTTCGAATACTGCAACCCAACCATCATTGTACGGATCTTGGTTAATGAGCTCAGGGCTGTCTTCCAAATCCTCATTAACTTCAGTGATCGTTCCTGAAACCGGCGCATAAGTATCTGCAACAGCTTTCACTGACTCGATGACTGTAAATGTTTCTTCTTGATCGTACTCATCTCCTTCTTCGGGCAGTTCTACAAACACAATATCTCCCAACTGATCTTGAGCATAATCAGTTACTCCGACACAAACTTTTCCTTCATCTACTTTTTTTACCCATTCGTGATCTTTAGTGTAAAACTGTCCTTCAGGTATGTTTGTCATTTTAACCCCTCCTATAAAATGGTATTTTTACAATTTTAGCTTTTGCAATTTTCTTTCTAATTTGCACTTCAATTTCATTACCTTCATCACAATGTTCGGGTTTAACAAAACCTAGACCTAATGCTTTATCTAATGTTGGGGATTGAGAGCCTGAGCTAACAAACCCTATTTCTTCACCATCTTTAAGTAATGAGTAATTGGTTCTAGGTATTCCTCTATCAATCATCTCAAATCCCACTAAAGTTCTCTCCAAGCCTTGTTCTTGTTGTTTAGTAAGTACATCTTTACCAATAAAGTCTTCATCTTTATTCAATTTTACAAAAGGATCTAGTCCTGCTTCTAAGGGGGTTATCTCCGGTGACAGTTCATTACCATACAAAGGTAAACAAGTTTCAAATCTAAGCACATCTCTAGCTCCTAAGCCAACTGGTTGTAATCCTTCATTTTCTCCAGCATCTTCTATTTTCTCCCAAAGTTCTGCTGTCTCTTCAGCTGCCATATAAATTTCAAAACCATCTTCTCCAGTATAACCTGTTCTAGATACTAATGCTTTTATTCCTGCTAAGTCTACGTCAGATTTAAACCTAAAGAATTTAATTTCATCCAGAGGAGTATCAGTTAAGCGCTGTAAAATTTTTTCGGCCTTGGGACCTTGTATAGCAATCTGACCATATTTACTAGAAAGATTTTTTAGTTCAGCTCCTTCATGATTATTCTTTTGAAGCCAGTCAAAATCTTTTTTTGTGTTTGCTGCATTAACTACAAGCAAAAATTTTTGTTCATTTAACCTGTAAATTAAGAAATCGTCTACAGTTCCTCCATTTTCATAACACATAGGGGTATACAGTATCTTGCCATCTTTCAACTTACTCACATCGTTGGGTACCATTTTTTGCAAATACTCTAGAGCTTTCGGCCCTTCTACAAAAAATTCTCCCATATGGGACACATCAAAGAGACCGGCTTGATTTCTCGTAGCATTAACTTCATCAATTATGCCAGAGAATTGAACCGGCAGGTACCAACCACCAAAGTCGATAATTTTTCCCCCTCGATCCTTATGGATATCGTACAAGGGGGTTGTTTGTGGATGGTCCAAAAAATCACCTCCAATTTTTTAGACAATAAATACTTAATTGTCTCTTATTAAAATATTATACATAAATCAAAAAATTCCTCTAGACTTAAATAAATTATATCTAAAACTTTGTAAATTTGGATTAAATATACAATAAAAAAGTATACTATTAGTAACAGTTCTGTTATATTTCATCACTGATAGTTATAAACATGCAAACTAATTCCAACTTTATACAAAGAAAAAACAGCTAATTTTGTGAATTTTAAAAATTGATGCACTGCTATAATTAAATTCTGCAAATACACTATTAAATCCTGTTAGTTATCTAAATTTTTTAATACTTTCCCTGCCAATAACCCATTATGACCATTTTTATTCAGTGCTTGATAGCCATTGACAAATACTTTTTCTATACCTTCAGGATACTGTCGGGGTTGTTCAAAGCTAGCTTTATCTTGGATTTTAGCGAGATCAAAAATTACTATATCTGCAAAAAAACCAGGTCTTAACAGCCCTCTTCTAAATAAAGGAAGTCGACTTGCAGGTAATCCAGTCATCTTCCATACAGCCTTTTCTAAGGACAGAATCCCTGTATCTCTAACATATCTGCTCAAAACCCGAGGAAAAGTTCCGAAGTTCCTAGGATGTGGTCGGCCTTCACTCAATGGTCCTATATTAGCTAATGAAGAACCATCACTGCCTATCATAACCAGGTCATTGCTCATAACATACTTTACATCTTCTTCGTCCATTGAAAAAGAGATCTTTTGACAATCAAGTTCTTCCTCTAACAGCAAATCTAGAACAAATTCTTCCGGTTCCACACCCCGATTTTGAGCGAGTTCAGCTACTGTTTTCCCTTCGAGACTTTTATTAGCTTGTGTTTTTACTCTAGCTATCAGTATATCAGACCACTTACGATCTTTGGCAAATTCTTCTGATAAGTACTCTTTCAGTTTTTTTCGTTCACTATCTTGGGTTAATCTCTTCAGACACTGTTCTCTTCCACCTTCTAAAACCCATTCAGGAAGAAGCGATACTAAACCTGTACTGGTAGCTGTATAAGGATACTGATCCATGGCAATGTCTAGTCCTTGCTGTCTAGCTTCAGTCACAAGTTGTAGAGTTTCAGAGATTTTACCCCAATTGTATCTGCCGACAGCTTTATGATGAGAAATTTGCACCTTTACTCGGGCATGTTTCCCTACCTGAATTGTATCCTGCACAGATCTGACTAATGAACTACCTTCATTTCTCATATGAGTCATATATATTCCGTTAAAATGTGACACTTCTTGCAGCAGCTCAATTAATTCATCTTCTTGAGCATAACTACCTGGAGGATAAATCAAACCTGTGGTCATACCGAAGGCGCCATCTTCTAAAGCTAATTTTAAAATCCTTTTCATCTCATCAAGTTCATCTTGGCTGGGTTGGCGATTCTCATAGCCCATCACCTGTTTTCTGAGGGTACCATGACCCACCATCCCTACTAAATTCACTGGTAATCCTTTATCTTGTAAGAATTCAAGGTATTCTTCAAAACTTTTCCATTTTACTTGGATATTCTCCTTTTGTAATTCATCAATAATGATATTCCTACAACCACCTTGAATTGGTGCAATAGAGTTACCACACTGTCCCATCACTTCAGTAGTTACCCCTTGTCTTAGTTTACTATCTGCTTGACTATCAATCACAAATTTATCGTCAGAGTGAGAATGTATATCTATAAATCCTGGTGCAACTACTTTCCCTTCAGCATTAATTAGCTCTTTGGTTGACTCCCTTTTTAAATTTCCCACTGCAGTTATTTGGTCGCCTTTAATCCCTATATCGCCATAAAACCAAGGGCTTCCCGTACCGTCTACTATTTTTCCATTGCAAATAATCACGTCAAACATTTAACCACTCCTTATAGATAGTCTGTATTAAAGTTGAATGTTGATAGTTGAACTCTTTAATCCTAAGGCGCTGTTATATTCTGTTGTTGATAGCTGAACTCTTCGATTGAACGGATTTTGTGTAGGGTTGATACTACATCTTAACGATCAAACAGTAGGATTAAAGACGAATAACA
>CAZKUS010000027.1:0-14729 GCA_964556025.1 uncultured Clostridia bacterium
TCGAATTATTGGATGATTACCCAATAATTGCAGCTGTTAAAGAAGATCAAGGTTTAGAAAAAGCGTTAGATTCAGATTGTAATGCTGTATTCGTTCTATACGGAAATATTATGACTGTAAGTGATATAGTAGCTAGCATTAAAGAACGAGGGAAAATGGCTTTTATTCATGTTGACTTATTGGAAGGTGCATCTAGTAAAGAAGTTGTTATTAAATTTTTAAGTGAGAACACCGATGCAGACGGTATTATTAGTTCAAAAGCCCAGATGGTGAGATCTGGGAAAAAGTACAATTTTACTACTATCCATAGGTTTTTTCTAATAGACTCTATGTCTTATCACAGTATTGATAAACAAATTGAGCAATCAAATCCTGATTTTATTGATATCTCTCCAGGTGGGATGACGAAAACGATTGGATGGGTAAAAGACAAGATAAGTTTACCAATAATTGCAAGTGGTCTAGTATGTGACAAAGAAGACGTGGTAGCAGCTTTAAAGAATGGAGCTGTAGGAATTTCATCTACTAATACCAATGTTTGGTCATTATGATTATTGCTGTTAATTTTTTTCTATCATCAACAGAATATAACAGAGTTAATAATTTATACTGTATTAAAACTGTATATAGAGGCAGATAAAGCTAATTTCTTAAATAAATAATTATTTATTTAAGAAATTTATCAAAACAGGATTTATATTGAGAAACAGCTCTATAAATGGGGGATATCTGGTTATTATTACGAATAAAGAGTTCTTAAGGTAAAATATAGATTGTTAGCTCTATATTTGGACTTTGCCATTTTGTGCTAACTTATATACAATAACAACATGTGAAAGCGATTACAGATTCAAATACGCTACAGGGAGGTTATTGTATTTATGAAATTGGGTAAGCAAAAATATTTAGTTATTGTTTTGGTACTATCCCTAACTTTGGGTGTAGTGCTATTGTCCGGTTGTGATGACACAGCAGCGGGAGACGAGGAGATTAAAGAGATTGATCTACCTTACGGTAACTGGGCTTGTGGTACTGCCAAAGCTTATTTAGTAGCTGGTGTACTAGAACAGGAAATGGGTTATGATGTGGAAACGAACAATGCCGAAATGGGTATGGTATTTGGTGACATAGCTAGTGGAGATCAAGACTTTATTGTGGGAGCATGGCTTCCAGTTACACATGAAAATTATATGGAAGAGTATGAAGACGATATTGAAAACTTAGGTACTATATACGATGGTGCCAAAATTGGATTAGTTGTCCCTGATTATTTAGATATTGAAAGTGTAGAAGAGATGGATGAGTTTGTGGATGACTTTGAAGGAGAGATTGTAGGGATTGAAGAAGGGGCAGGAATTATGCAGACGACTGACACTGCTTTAGAAGAATACGAAAGTTTAGCAGATTATGAATTATTGACAAGCAGCGAAGCGGCTATGGTTACAGAACTTCAAGAAGCAATTGATAATGAAGATCCGATAGTAGTAACAGGATGGACACCTCATTGGAAGTTTTCAGAATGGGATCTGGAGTTTTTAGATGATCCAGGTGGACTTTACGGTGAATCAGAGCGAATTGATGCCATAACAAGAGAAGGATTTAAGGAAGACCATCCTGAAGTAGGGGAATTTCTTGAAAACTTCTATGTTGATGATGAACAACTTGGTGAAGTAATGGCACTGATAGATGAGACAGGTGAAGAAGAGGAATCAGCTTTAGAATGGATAGAGGATAATCAAGATGAGGTAGAGCAGTGGGTTCCTTAATCAGTGATTTCAAATAAATAGTTAATTATAAATGATGAATAGTTCACAAAGCTGGGGAGATATCTCCCCAGCTTTTTTTTGGTTTATGGCGCTGTTATATTTAGTTGTTGATAGCAATAAAACTTCAATTTCACTCTGAATGCTTGTTTTGATACATCTAAAACTCTCAAATAGTCGAATTAAAGCTACCTGATCAATTGCTCATCCAAAATATGATGAGCAAATAACCTCCTGTTATTTGACTTTAATTCGAAATATAGGTTTCATGTTCTAAAAATTGGCAAGGGTTTGATTGACAATAAATAAGTATATTTTTCGATAAAAATTTATATCCTGAGACTAAACAGATAAAATAATAGTTTAATGCTGATCGAGGTGATAAACTGCTATGTCCAATCTATACAAAATTGGGCGTAAATTAAAGATTGTTGCGTTTTTGCTGATATTATTAGTGCTTATCTCTACTCCAGTTTTATTGTCAGGTGATTTTGATTTTGGTGTACAAAATGATGACAAATTGAATGGTAAACAAGAAAAACCTAAAAAATTAGAAAAACAGGAATATGATCATTTAGTACAATTGGATCCAGATGAAATTGAGCAGGTTGTAGATCCATACCGTACCTACTCATATAATGATATGGAAAATGATTTGCAAAAATTATCAAATATTTATGGCGATTTATTGGAAATCAAAACAATAGGTGAATCGGTTATGGGCAAGAACATTTATGCAGTTAGATTGGGAAATGGACAAGAAGACAGCAATATCATGATTGAAGCCTCTCATCACGCTCGAGAATGGATTGCCAGTAATTTAACTATGAAGAAGTTGGATAGATATGCCCAGGCCTACGTGCGAGATGAAAAAATTGGAGAATATCGGGTAAGAGATGTGTTAGCTGAAGTAGGAATTTGGTTCATTCCTATGGTAAACCCTGATGGTGTCATGCTTCATCAAGAAGGGTTAGATGGAATTCCTGAAAAATATCATGATGAATTTATTGACTATAATATCGATTGGGCTGGGACAGACTTTTATTTATGGAAAGCAAATATAAATGGTGTAGATTTGAATCGTCAATATCCTGCTGATTGGGCTGAATCTGACTGTACTGGTGCCAGATTTGCTATGAATTTTAAAGGAGAAGATCCTTTATCAGAACCAGAAGCAAAAGCAGTTTATGAGTTTACTAACCAGATTGATCCATTAATTACTTTATCCTATCACAGTCGAGGACAAGTGATTTTCTGGTTTTATCACAATGAATATTTGGAAAGGGATCAGAAAATCGGCAATAATTTAAGTGAACTGACAGGTTATGATTTATACCCTCCTAGGCCTGATTATAAAGGCGCTAATTTTAATGATTGGTTCATACAGGAATATGACCGTCCAGGTTATATTATAGAATTAGTGCCATTTACAGGAGAAGAACAGATAGAAGAATTGGATTACCTAGAAGAAGAGTGGAAAAACAATAAGCAAGTAGGAGTTTTTCTGTCAGATATTGCCGAAAAAAAATTGAAATAAATAGGCGCTGTTAATATCAACATTCAAATTTAACACGGACATAAATTAAATTTGCATTCTGGGATTAGCAGGAAAATGTTTGTTTTACTAGAAATACTAATTAAAAATACTAATTAGTATACTGCCTTTTCTAAGAGATACATAAAGAATGGATATAGTTAGGTAATATCTTAATGTCTACAAATCACTCAATGGTGGGTTTTTTGTGTTTACCCATGTGACAATTTTCACGATTTAACACCCTGTTGTGATAAAGTACTTTTTAAATTACGCCTTACTTAAAGTTTTAATGTTGATAGCAATAAATTTTTCAACTGAATGGATTATGTGGTTTGATATACATCTTAACGAGCAAACAGATAAACAAACTTTGTACAATATATGTTTTCAAGATGTGCGGTATATTGTTAGGGATATTTATTTTATATAATCGATCATTAAAAGGAGGTCTTTAAAATGACTAAGTATCCAGCAGAACCGTTTAGAATTAAAACGGTAGAACCAATTAAAATGACTACAAAAGATGAAAGGGAGGAAGCTATCAAGAAAGCTGGTTTCAACACTTTTTTGCTGGACTCGGAAGATGTGTATATCGATCTGCTTACTGATAGCGGGACGTCTGCTATGAGTGACAATCAATGGGCCGGCTTAATGCTCGGTGATGAAGCTTATGCAGGCAGTAAAAACTGGTACAATTTAGAGAAAGCAGTAAATGATGCTTTTGGTTTCAATTATGTAGTACCTACTCATCAAGGACGTGGTGCCGAAAATATTTTATCTCAGATCATGATTAAACAAGGAAATTACGTTCCAGGGAATATGTACTTTACGACGACTAAAGCCCATCAGATTATGAATGGGGCGACTTTTAGAGATGTGATCATTGATGAAGCTCATGACTCACAAGCAGAACACCCTTTTAAGGGAAATGTGGATCTAGATAAGTATCAAGCTTTGATAGATGAAGTGGGTGCAGACAATATTCCTTATATCTGCTTGGCTGTGACTGTTAATATGGCTGGGGGACAGCCCGTAAGTATGCAAAATATTAAAGAAGTTAACGAGCTGTCTGATAAACACGGCATTAAAGTGATGTTTGACGCTACTCGTTGTGTGGAAAACGCTTATTTCATTCAAGAAAGGGAAGAAGGATATCAAGATAAGACCATTGCAGAAATTTTAAAAGAAATGATGAGCTACGGTGATGGTGCCACAATGAGTGGTAAGAAAGATCCATTAGTAAATATCGGTGGATTTTTGGCTTTGAATGATAAAAAACTTTATCAACTAGCTACTCAATTGGTAGTGGTTTATGAAGGAATGCCTACTTACGGTGGTATGGCTGGACGGGATATGGAAGCAATGGCTCGAGGTATTTACGAATCATTGGATTATCATTACATTAGCCATCGCATAAAGCAGGTTCGTTATTTGGGTGAAAAACTTTTAGAAGGTGATGTGCCTATTGTTAAACCGATAGGTGGCCATGCTATTTTCATCGATGCAGAGAAATTCTTACCACATATTCCTAGAGAACAATTCCCATCTCAAGCTCTGGCTGCTAACATTTATAGAGAATCCGGTGTCAGAACCATGGAAAGAGGTGCGGTATCGGCAGGACGAGATCAAGATGGTAATAATATTTATCCAGACTTGGAAACAGTCAGGCTAACTATTCCCAGAAGAGTTTATACTTATGCTCATATGGATGTTGTTGCCGACTCTATTATTGAACTATATAACAACAGAGACAAGGTTAAGGGGTTGAGATTTACTTATGAGCCCCCGGTATTAAGATTTTTTACTTCTGAATTTAAAGAGGTGGAATAGCTTAGAAACTAATAAATTTAATCTTTTTGGTGTAATCTAACAAGTGTTAATCATTAGACTAAGTAAGTATTGAATAACCGAATAACCCCCGCTACCCTTTATTCCTATTGACTATACTATAGAGATTAATAATAGAGCCAGACGGGGGTTATTACATTTTTGTATAGAGATTCACTTGAGTAGCCAACTTTAAACAATGGGATTCAAATTCTATTGTTTACTTTTAGATTACCTTCTTTAAAAGCTTGTGATAGTGCAATAGGTACTTTAGCTTCTGCTTCAACTACTTTCGCCCTATTCCTTTGAATAGTAGCAATCATTTCCTGTTCATGTGCGATTGCCATAGCTCGGCGTTCTTCCGCTTTGGCTTGGGCTATTCTTTTGTCTGCACTTGCTTGATCAGTTTGCAGTTGTGCACCAATATTTTTTCCTACATCGACATCGGCAATGTCAATACTTAGTATTTCATAAGCTGTACCAGAATCTAGCCCTTTATTTAAAATTGTATGAGAAATGTCGTCGGGATTTTCAAGGACATCAGAATGGGTTTTTGCTGAACCAATATTGGTTACAATTCCTTCTCCCACCCTTGCAATGACTGTATCTTCACCAGCTCCTCCTACTAAACGATCAATATCAGCTCTAACTGTGACTTTTGCTTTAGCTTTAACTTCTATCCCATTTTTTGCAACAGCAACTACTACAGGCGTTTCAATGACTTTGGGGTTAACACTCATTTGAACCGCTTTTAAAACATCCCTTCCGGCTAAGTCAATTGCTGATGCTCGTTCAAATGCAAGAGGGATATCAGCTCTTTGAGCAGCTATTAAAGCATCAACTACTCTATTGACATTACCTCCAGCTAAAGTATGTCCTTCTAACTTGTTTGCATCTAAACTCAGACCAGCTTTGGTTGCTTTGATTAAGGGCTTTACAACATGAACTGGAATGACTCTTCTAAATCTCATTCCAATTAAAGTGAAAATACTGGTTTTAACACCTGCTGCTAGTGCAGATATCCATAGGCCAATTGGAATTATACTAAGTGAAATTGAAAGCAAAACCACAATAGCCATCACTATTATAATGATTGTGAATATCCCGGCTTGTGCGAATAACGCTTCAAACAAATGTAATCGCCCCTTATTTTTAATTTTGATCCAGTTAAAGTTGACTGTCGCTATCAAAAACAGAATAAAATAGCGACTTTATTTTAGTTGATCTCTATTATTGATTTTGCCCAAATATTTATTGGCGAATTCAGTTTTGAAACAAAATAGTAAAAATTACGTCTATATTAATAAGAACTAAAAACTTAAGGAGATGTTATTTATAATGATTACAAAAATCAGTTTGATGATGGTAGTAATTATGTTAATTGTGAATTTGAGCGCTCACGTTGATATGGAGGCGATGGAGCAAACGAATAATGAGAATAAGCGAAATGTCGAGGGCTCTGTTGTATTGGGCAATGAAATTTTGCTGCAGGCAGACACTCATTTAGTGGAAGGTAGACAAGTCGGCCTTGTTACAAATCATACGGGCACAGATAGTGAAAAGGAAAAAATTGCTGATAAGTATATGAAAGATGAGAATGTTGATTTGACTGCTCTTTATACACCGGAACACGGATTGGACGGTAAGGCTAGTGCAGGGGAATATGTAGAATCCTATACTCATGAAGAATATGATATTCCAGTGTACAGTCTGTACGGTGAGACTAGAAAGCCCACTGATGATATGTTATCTGATATTGATATTCTCTTATTTGATATGCAGGATATAGGGGCTAGAACTTATACATACATGTCTACACTTAATTATACTATGGAAGCTGCAAGTGACTACAATGTTCCTGTGGCTGTGTTGGACCGCCCTAATCCCCTGGGAGGAATGACGGTAGCAGGTCCTATGCTTGAAGAAGATTTCAAGTCCTTTGTAGGTGTGGACAAGCTTCCCAAAGCTCATGGTATGACTGCCGGTGAACTAGCTAAATACTTTAATAGAGATATTAATGCAGACCTAACAGTAGTGCCTATGAAAGGTTATCAGCGCAATATGATTTTTCAAGATACTGGTCTGCCATGGATCGGGACTTCGCCTAATATTCCCGATTTAGATGCCGCTTTTGGCTATATGTCTACCGGTTTAGGAGAGGGTACTGATATTTATCAAGCTGATAAATTTACTTGGATAGGTGGAGAAGGCATTGATTCAGAACAATTTGCAGATAGACTTAATGAATCTGATTTGGAGGGAGTTCAATTTATCACTGAGGATAGAAATGATGGAAATCATGGTGGAGTCAGATTAAATATTGTTGATTATTATGACTTTAATCCGGCAAAGTCTGGTATATACGCTCTGGCTTGCGGCTTTCAAATAGGTGACTTTGATGTTCCAACCAGTAATGGCAATAATACAGAGATGTTTGATTTGATTATGGGAAGTGATAAAATAGGTGAGTGGTTAAAAGAAGGGTACAGTCCAGAAGAAATTGAGGAGAGATATACACCAGAACTAAATGAATTTAAAAGAGAGAGGGAACAGTACTTATTGGATGAATATGATCCGGAAATTTTAGTACAGATGAATAACTATATACTTGATTTCGATGTTTCACCTTATATGGATGAAAACAGTCGTTTACAGGTTCCGGTGCGAACTATTGCTGAAAAATTGGGAGGATATGTTGATTGGGATGGAAGTAATCAAGTGGCCGAGATTAGAAGTGAAGAGCAGCATATCAAATTTACCATAGATGATTCTGTGGCAGTTGTAAATGATGAAATAAGAGAAATGGATACTCATGCTAGAATAATAGATGGGCGTACTATGATTCCTGTTCGGTACGTAAGTGAATTTTTTGGTGCTAATGTAGAATGGAAAGGGGATTGGCAGAGGGTACATATAGATTCATAAAGCTGCCTGGTTTAACTTTGCGCTTGAAGGTTAAATTTTTAAGACAAAATTAAATATTTAATCTAGATAAGCTATTAAATCATCTGTATAATATTATTAGGTGTTGAAATGAAAATGGCGGTGATTTAATGGATACAAAGGAGACTAAACAAGGGGTTATTCTTGGATTATCTGCGTATGTTCTTTGGGGACTTCTTCCACTTTATTGGGATCTTTTGGACCAGGTCCCGGCTGAGCAGGTGCTTGCTCACCGGATATTCTGGTCTTGCTTTTTTGTTGGTTCCATAGTTTGGATATACGGTAACTGGGGATTGGTAAAAGAAATTTTTAAGAGCAAAAAAACTTTTGCAATGACTCTACTAGCAGCTATAGTAATTAGTGGTAATTGGTATACGTATATTTGGGGTGTGCAAGCTGGACGGGTTGTAGAAGCCAGTATGGGATATTATATTAATCCCCTGGTAGCTGTACTATTGGGAGTTTTAGTCTTAAAAGAGAAATTGAGTAATCCCAAAAAAGTTGCTGTGGCCATAGCAACTTTAGGTGTTTTGGTAATGACTTTTATGTATGGTCAGTTTCCTTGGGTTGCTTTGACATTGGCATTTACTTTTGCTTTCTATGGTCTAATAAAAAAGACTATCCCTGTTGAACCCATTCCTGGTTTATTTTTAGAAACAGCTATTTTAGCTCCTTTTGTGTTAGGGTATTTAGTATTTCATGAAACTCAGGGTACAGGAGTTATAAATAGTGTACCTATATCTGTTATGATTTTATTGATAGGAGCTGGTGTAGCAACTTCTACACCATTATTGCTATTTTCCATGGCAGCTAGGAGAGTTCGCCTATCAACAATAGGTTTCATGCAGTATATAGCTCCTACTATTAGTCTATATCTTGGAGTATTTATATTTAATGAACCCTTTACTTCTATACATTTGTTTACTTTTAGCTGTATATGGATAGCCCTGGCTTTGTACACTTGGGATAGTGTACGTGTTTATAGAGAAAATAAAAGATTGACTGCTCAAAATGAGAAAGGGTAAGATAAGGTAAGGGATGATTCATGTTTGAAATCATCTCTAAAATTTGGTATATAATAATTGGTCTACTAAAATAAGTCTAAATGCTTATGTAGTAGTTACAATACTTGAAAAAGGAGGGAATTTATTTGGCTACTAAGGAGTTTCAGGCAGAAACCAGGAGACTTTTGGATATTGTCATTAATTCCATTTACACTAACAAAGAGATTTTTCTCAGGGAATTAATTTCCAATGCCAGTGATGCCATTGATAAGCTGTATTACAAAACTTTGTCCGATGAATCGGTTACTTTTAATAAAGATGATTACTATATTAAAATTACCGCTGATAAGGATAAAAGGCAGCTATGTGTTTCTGATAGCGGTATTGGCATGACTGAACAAGAGTTGGAGGACAATTTAGGAGTAATTGCAAGAAGTGGGTCTTTAGATTTTAAACAAGCTACTGAGTTAGAAGACGGCCATGATATTATAGGTCAGTTTGGTGTGGGTTTTTATTCAGCTTTCATGGCAGCAGATGCTGTTACTATTGTTAGTAAAGCTTATGGAAGTGATCAAGCTTATAAGTGGGAATCTACCGGGTTAGAAGGTTATACAATTACCCCGTGTGAAAAAGAAAATGTGGGCACCGACGTGATTTTAACAATTAAAGAAAATAATGATGAGGAAGAAGAAAACTATGACAGATTTTTAGATGAACAGCAACTTAAATTCATAGTGAAAAAGTACTCTGATTTTATTAGATACCCTATCAAAATGGATATCCCGAAAACCAAACCGAAAGAAGATAATGAAGAAGAACATGAAGAATATGTGGAAGAAGAAACTGTAAACAGTATGGTCCCGATTTGGGATAGAAATAAAAACGAGCTTACTGATGAAGATTATAATAACTTCTATAAAGAAAGACATTACGGTTTCGATGAACCAATAAAACATATTCACATAAATGCTGAAGGGACTATAAGCTTTAAAGCCGTATTATTCATACCTGAACAACAACCATTTAATTTTTACACCGAAGAGTACGAAAAAGGCTTGGAGCTTTACTCTAATGGTGTATTGATCATGAAAAAATGTGCTGAATTACTACCAGATTACTTTAGTTTTGTAAAAGGAGTTGTAGACTCAGAAGATCTGTCTCTCAATATTTCCAGGGAAATGCTGCAACATGATCGTCAGTTGAAATTGATTGCCAAAAATATCAAAAATAAGATCAAAAAAGAATTAAAACAGGTTATGAATAATGATAGGGAAAAGTATGAACAGTTTTTCCAATCATTTGGCAGGCAGTTAAAATTTGGTGTGTATAGTGATTTCGGACAAAACAAAGAAGTCTTACAAGATCTGTTGTTGTTCTATTCTTCTCATGAAAATAAACTAGTTTCTTTAGATGAATACATCTCCAGAATGCACGAAGATCAGCAATATATTTATTACGCTACCGGTGAGTCAGTTGATAGAATCGATAAGCTCCCACAAACTGAATTCGTAAAAGATAAGGGTTATGAGGTTCTTTATTTGACTGAAGATGTGGATGAATTCGCTATTAAAATGATGGAAACTTATCAAGATAAAGAGTTCAAATCTGTTTCTAGCAGGGATTTAGGTATAGAATCGGAAGAAGAGGAACAAGCAGAAGAAAAAGAAAAAGAACATAAGGATATGTTTGAAAACATGCAAGAATTACTGGCGAACAAAGTTAAAGCAGTTAGAGCTTCTGAAAGGTTGAAAGATCATCCCGTTTGCCTAGCAAATGATGGAGAAATATCTATTGAGATGGAAAAAATAATTAAATCAATGCCCAATAATCAACAAGTGGAAGCTGAAAAAGCGTTGGAAATTAACGTTAATCACGATGTGTTCGAATCGTTAAAACAGGCATATGAGCAAGATCAAGACAAGTTTAAACTCTACACAGATCTATTATACAATCAGGCTTGTCTAATTGAAGGACTACCTGTTGAAGATCCTGTAGAGTACACAAATAATGTGATTAAGATCATGAAGTAAATTTAAAAAGTCCTCGCTTAACTATGCTAAGCGAGGACTTTTTAAATATATTAAACTTATTTTTTCTTATGTTTGTCAAAGCCGCCGTGAAAATAAAAAAGTATTAATAAAGCCCCTACTAATATTCCTAATTCATTTTCACCGAATGAATAAGTACCTTCAAATAAGCTGACCACTATGTTAAACAAGGATATGCCAATGGCTAAGACTCCTAATATAAGCCCTAGATTATTCCATGTTATTCCCATACATTCCACTCCTATCTAACCTAATTTTGATTGATTATGTTTTAAATAGGTTATTATAGCTCTATTTTATCATTTCTATAGCATTCCATAAAGAAATTAGCTGATTTGCTATAATATAGTTATAAGTGATAATATAAAATGATAATTACTATTTAAGAGTTTTAGATGTATTAAAACAAGTATTCAGAGTGAAATTGAAGTTCTATATCTATCAACATTCAACTTAAACAAGCCTTTATAAAACTATAACAGATAAGGGGTGACATAAATGGATAACTCTCAATCTCAATCGGAAAAAAGATTATTGCAAGAGGCGAATTCTATCGCCGTGGTTGGGCTTTCTCCTAATAAAGCACGTCCTAGTTATACTGTAGGCAAATATTTGCTCAACCAAGGGTACCAGATTTTCCCTATTAATCCCAAATACAGTAATATACTAGGTATTAGATCTTACGCATCACTTAAAAGCTTACCTCAAGATATTGTAGTAGATATTGTCAATATATTTAGGCATCCTACCGATGTTTATCCAATTGTTCAAGAAGCTGTTGAAATTGGTGCTAAAAGTATCTGGATGCAAGAAGGTATTTTTCACCAAGATAGCAAAGAATTAGCAAAACACCACGGACTAGATGTCATTTCGGATCGATGCATTATGAAAAGTCATAAGAGTTGGTTCTAGCTCTATCAATAGCTGTAATTATCAGTTCAGCCATTGTAGGGTGGGGTAGGTGGTAATTTACTAACTCTGATACAGGGATTCGAGATTTATAAGCTGCTGCTGGGAGATGTATTTGTTCTGAGATACCGTCACCAATGATGTGTATACCTAGAACATATTGCTCTGCTTCATTGTTACTAAGTAACACTTTAATAAAACCGCGCTGATACCCTAAGGTTTGAGCTCTTAAGTTATCTTGTAAATTTATTACAGATTTAGTGAACGGTATTCCCTGTTCACGTAAATCACATTCACGGCTACCTACTCCAGTTATTTCAGGTGAACTGAAGAATACATAAGGAATGCATGAGAAATCTTTTGGTTGATAAGTAGTACAGATATTCAGAGCTGCTGTTTTCCCTTCCATAATAGCTGTATTTGCTGAATGGATACCACCAATCACATCACCAACAGCGTAGATGTGAGAATAGTTTGTTTTTCCCAATTCATCTACTAAAATATTTTGCTCACTGTCTGTCTCTAACTGTAAATTTTCCATTCCTTGTGGTAAATTAGGAATTCTTTTACCGGTCACTAGTATATGATTTCCTGGTAAATCACGAGATTCTGTTATTTCATAGTTAGTGAAAACATTTATTCCATCTTTTCTAAATTGTTCTGTAAGATATTTTGATATCTCTAAATCACAACCGGGCATTATTCTATCCTGTTTTTCTAAAATATTTACTTTAGCTCCTAGTTTATTATATAAAGATGCAAATTCACATCCTTCTACATCTCCACCGAGTATTGTAAGCTCCGAATTAGCAATTTTCGTGATGGCTTCAGGCTTGACTGCAGTTGAGTGGGTTAAAATACGCTGTTCATCAATCTCTATACTTTCTACAGGAGAACCGGGAACTGATCCTGTTGCTATTATTAATTGATTAAATCGAAACTGTCTAGTTTGTGAGTTATGTGCATTAGTATATGGATGTAATAGTACAGTGAGAGAATCTTGAATAATACCTTGTCCTTTGTAAACATCTACACCCGAACGTTCTAATTTGACTTGCCATACTTGTTCCATAGTTTTGGCTTTATGATCCAAGTTGCCTATTAGTTTATTTAGGTCTTTGATACCGGCATTAACTTCTTCAATTAAGGTTTTGACCGCAAAATAACTTTCTCTGATATTTTTATCACCTGGCGCCTCTTTCTCCATTAGAACCGTAGACATTCCAGATTCGGCGCACTTTATTGCTGCACTTCTTCCTCCTGGTCCTCCTCCTAAAACAAGAACTTCGCAGTTAATCATAAAATCTCTCCTTTGACAAATTGGCAAAATTTATTAAATTTATACTCCCGAATACAATTCTCTTGATTATAGCACTTTTCCTGCTATTAGATGTTTTTTCTGTTAATTTTTTAACAAATTAATGAAAGTCTAAAGATAAGAGGTGAAAGGGGATTGAACATGTTTTGGCGAAGTAGAAGTAGGCGAAGTAATAGTGGATAATTTAACAGTGATTTAACCATGGTGAACCATGGTTAAACTGGTAGAGATCAATAACAAATTTATGATGATAAATTTTAATTAGTAAGGTGAGTATTAGGAAATGTCACGACAAAACAGAGTTTTTATTTTAATGGTAATTTCCATGATTTTGGGATATTTACCCTGGTATAACTTTTCTGCTGTTATGAGCTATATAGCTGAAGATTTTCAACTATCATCTGACCAAACGGGGATGATACTATCGGCTTTTCAATTAGGGTATGTGATAGTAGTTATTCTATCGGGATGGTTGGCAGATAAAATTGGAGATAAAAAAGTAGTTGCTTGGGCTACTTTGGGAACGGCTATTTTTTCGACGTTATTTCCGTTTGTAGTCCGGGGCTTTTGGAGTATCATGCTAATGAGACTATTGACAGGACTTTCAGCCGGAGCTATCTATGTACCGGGAATGTCTCTTTTGTCTCAATGGTTTCCACCTGAAAAAAGAGGTGGAGTGATAGGAGCTTATACTGGTGCTCTTACTTTGGCATACGGAGGAGGATATTTTATTGCAGGACCTTTAGCTTCTTATTTGAATTGGGAAGCTGGAATATTATTCACGTCCTTGCCGGCTTTTATAGCGGCTTATATAGTTTTTGTAATGGTAGATGAACCTGGTGGTTCCAAATATGGAACTGAATTGACTGTTCGACAGGAACAAGTAGAATTTACACAAAAAACTAATGGCATCTCCCAAAGCGAGACATCATCTTCTACGTTAAAGCCAGCACCTCAAGGAGGTTACACAGGTCCCGTAGTGATTACTACCGGTTATTTGGGGCATATGTGGGAGCTTTACGCTTTCTGGGGATGGATAGGACCGTTCATGACTGCTTCGGCTTATCAAGCAGGTTATAGTGGTTCGGAAGCGGTGGCACTGGGAAGTCAATTAGCAGCTATAATTATAGTTAGTGGTGCTCCAGCAGTTTATTTAATGGGTAAGTTAGCCGATAAATGGGGAAGAAGTAAAACAATTTTTCTATGTTCTGTGCTTAGCTTAATAGCTCAATTATTTTTTGGTTTTTTGCATGGACAATCTTTAGCTTTGGTTACAGTAGTAGGATTTTGGATCGGTTTTTTGGTGGTGGCTGATTCTGGAATATACAAAGCTGGATTGACAGAGATGTTAAGTCAACTTATTAGAGCTAATGACTTGTG
>CAZKUS010000028.1:0-14673 GCA_964556025.1 uncultured Clostridia bacterium
TTGAAGAGTTCAGCTATCAATAACAGAATATAACAGCGTCTAATTGTTAACTTGTACAGTAGTTTCGCCGGTGATAAAATAGCTATAGTGATATTTAAAATATGCAAATCTAGCTTTAAGGTTATATAATAATCAATTTAAGGAGATAGTGCTTTTATGGAATTACATGTTTGGATTGAAAAAACTAGTAGATTGTTAAAAATGATTAGACCTCAACACATTTTAGGTATTGTAATTGGCTACTTATTGTTTACTTATTTATTGGTATACTTAGTTGATGTAACAGCTGTACTGCGGTTGGACAATTTTCTTATTACTATGTATGAAATAACTGAAATGAGAACTCAAGAACCAACAGAACCACTTTTATTCGCCCATATATTTAAAGAAGGCGGCCCGACAGAAATATTTCAATGGTTGTTATTAGCTATTTCGGCTATTTTATCTGCATATTTAGCTGGTAAACAAAGTGAGAAAAACATTATTTACCAAAACGACAATAATCAAAATAACATTGATTATACTATGGTAAATAAATCTAAAGCTTTTTGTATACTGTTGAGTTTAGGTTTGATTTTAATGTTATTAGAAGATGCGGGTAATTTGAGACATACATTAACAACATATCTTCCAACTACTTTTCAGCAGCTAGGTATTGAACATACTCTAACAGGAAGTACTGCCATTGAGTTAATTTATTTTGCACTTTTAGGTCTTATCATGCTGGCAGCTTTGGTAGTATTTTATCAACATGCCTGGCAGTTTCGGACACCTCGTTATTTATTATTACTGGGATTTGTGTGTTACGGTATAGCGACTATGGCTTCAGGTACTAGAAATATTGGGGATTGGTATATTCAGGTAGGGACTAGAGTGAATGAGATGATTGGCTCAGGCGTGATTGCTGATAATTTATCTCCAGAGCACGTGACGGGTTATTTTTCACCAGCAGAACGGGTAGGTTTTTTACTGATGGATAATTTATTTGAAGAATCAGTAGAACTTTTAGGTGTAGGTGCAATTTTGGCAGCCGTTATTGCTTATGGTAGTATTTTGCTTAAAACAGACTCTAAAAATAGGTTAAACTAGGCGCTGTTATATTCTGTTGCTATCAACATTCAACTTTAATTGAGTCTTAAATTAAAGTTAAGTATGATAGCTATTTTATGATTGACTTTCACTAATTGTTGGTTTAGGGTTTTAGTAGTGAATTTAATCTGTGGAGGGTGGATATTGAGTAAAATGTCACGAAGAGTAGAAATAATAGATTCTTTACGGGGGTTCGCCTTATTCGGAGTGTTAGTAGCCAATATCGGTGTCTTTACTCATGATAATTTCGATTATCATGGAATGGTATCGACTATTTATTCTCAGTTTATATTAAACAATTTTTATCCCATGTTTGCTATGTTATTTGGACTGAGTTTTTATATATTCATGTCTCGTCCTTATAATACCGGATATATCTTTTGTAAACGGTTATTTTTGTTATTAGTTTTTGGTACGCTTCACATGGTGTTTATTTGGCATTTAGATATTTTACACGCTTATGCATTAACCGGTTTTTTATTAATCTTTTTTTATAAAATGAATTTATCCACTTTAAAAATATGGCTTGTAATTATGTTTATATTGGACATGTTATTTGCTTCGTTTTTGTCAGATATGATTTTAGATCAGGTACCACCACCTGGGTCATCCATTATTTCCTCTTATGATGCAAATACCTATTTAGCTAACTTGTCTATTACCCTGGAAAATGTCAGGAATATTTTTATAGACGCTTTAGTGGATATACCACATCATTTATTTCTGTTTTTATTAGGTTTGTATGTTGGTAAGTCAGGACTTGTTACCAGGATAGAAGAAAATATACAAAATATCTTAAAAGCTTCCTGGGCAAGTTTATTTCTATTTGTGGCATTTTATATGTTGCGTACGATTCTGGAAAACTTCAGCTGGGGAATTGAGTACTTTATCAGTCCATTATCGAATTTATTCAATCTCAGTTTGACTATATTTTATATTACTATGTTTGTACTGCTGTATTATTGGAATAGTAACAATTACATTTTTAGTAGATTCGGTTATATTGGGAAAATGACACTAACTAATTATATAGCTCAGAGTGTTTTGTTTTTAATCTTATTTTACGAGTTCAATTTTGGAATGTATCAAGAAATACCCACAGCAATAATTCCATTGATAGCAATTCCACTGTATATTTTACAAGCTGAATTTAGTAGACTTTGGCTTGAGCGATATCGACAAGGTCCTCTTGAGAGTATATGGCGTTATTTGACTTATTTAAAAGTAATTATCAAATAAACTGCGTAACAAATTGTTGGATTTTCTTTTACCGAACAAATTAGGGTTAGCAATATTTCGTAATAACCAAGCTGATGTCAGTCCGAAAGCAGCGTGTGAAACCATTAAAATCAAGCTGGTATTGGGATCTTCTTGCCTTAAAGAACTGGCTCCCATTCTAGATAATACACCATAGGCCAGAGCCCATGCAATATCTCCCATTGCTATACCCTTAATTGAAGAATAATCTCTTACAATATCCCATCTTATATGCTGTCAGTTCTATTGTGGTTTTGACAAGATTTGCCCCCACACCAGCTATAAGTCCTGCCAAGACTCTATCATTAATTTTGCGCATTTTATTCATTCACCCTTTGAATAGTATTGTAATATATTAGTGTTCTGTTTTAAGGCATTTGTAGTATTTAATACTCCTTCTTAAACTATTCATAGTTAGCTCATAATTGCTGTCATAATACTTTTTTGAGCGTGTAATCTATTTTCAGCTTGTTGAAAAACTTTGGATTTATTTCCTTCTAATACGGATTCGGTAATTTCTTCGTCTCTGTGGGCTGGTAGACAATGCATTACAATAGCAGAATCATCTGCTTGTTTTACAGCTTCCTCATTTATTTGATACGGCTGAAATTTTTGTAACACTTCTTCTTTGGAGTTAATTTCATCTCCCATACTAACCCAAACATCAGTATAGAGCACTTGACTACCTTGGATGGCTTCTTTGGGATTATCTGTAATTATAATTTTTCCACCTGAATCTGCAGCTAACTTTTTCGCTTGAGCAACTATATTTTTATCTGGCATGTTGTCAGCTGGACAACCGATTGCGACTTCCATACCCATTTTTGCGCCACCTATGAGTAATGAATTGGCCATGTTGTTACCATCGCCCAAATATGCCATTTTAACTCCTTTGAGCTTCCCAAATTCTTCTGTTACTGTTAACAGATCGGCCATAACCTGACAGGGATGATAGGTGTCAGTTAAACCATTTATTACTGGGATGTTTGCGTATTCAGCCAGTTCTTCAAGCATTTCATGACCAAAGGTACGTACCATTAGTCCATCTAAATAGCTGGACATGACCCTGGCAGTGTCTTTTATAGGTTCTTTTCTTGCTAACTGTAGATCATTTTTGTTTAAAAACATGCCCATTCCACCTAATTGGTATATACCAGTTTCAAATGAAACTCTAGTTCTTGTAGATGGTTTTTCGAAAATCATACCTAAAGTTTTTCCTGGTAAATATGCTGATTGCTTACCTACTTTACATTCTTGCTTAATGTCAATAGCTAAGTCCAAAAGAGTTTTGATCTCAAGTTGAGAAAAGTTATTAAGAGTTAAGAAATCCTTACCTTTCATGTTTTTTAAAGGATTAAAATTCGTATTGATTGGTTTTGCAGTTGAAAATGCACACATAATTATTCCTCCTCATTTTTTTAGAAATTTTGTTCAAACTTAAATCAGTCTATAAAAAAACCCGTCCCCTGATGAAAAGGGACGGGAATGTTCCCGCGGTACCACCCTAGTTGACCGAAATACATTTACCTGTTAAAAAATTTGTTTAAGCTGTGTAAAAGCTAACTAACAGTTAATTTCGGTCCACTCTGATTATACTATAAAGATAACGGTATATAGTGATACCGTCGCTACCTACTCTCTCAAAATTTTATTCGTGAAATTTCAGTGCGAGGCTCTGGAGTGCGCTTCCCCAATAGGCTGGTGCTGTGCTCTCACCAAATCACAGCTCGCTGTTATCAGTTGTTATTGGGTACTCTCTCCTTCATGGCCCTTTGATATTAAATTTTTGGTTTATTAAATCTTGTTAAACATGTGTGTTTTAATACAAATATAAAAACCTTCCCATCCCTGGTTAAGGGACGAGAAGGTTTATCTCGCGGTACCACCCTGATTGATCATCCCCGTTTAAAGATGTTGATATACGGGGCGATCCACTTCTTGACTGGTAACGGTGTCTTCCGGGAGTACCTACTAACTCATTGGTTTTGGGACTCCAACTCTGGGGTGCGCTTCACTTATACGCTGGTACCGGGCTTCCACCAAATCCCGGTTCGCTGGACCAGGAGATATAAGTTACTCTCCCCTTCACAGTTATTTACGAATAGTTAACATTATTTATCTATCTATGCAATACACTATCTATGCAATACAATGGTAAATACTATTAAATACTTTGAACCAATATGCAATTATATGTTGTATAATACTATATACTGTTTAGTGACTGTTTGTCAAGGGTAAATTTTAAAATAGTGGTTGTATTAAAGTTGAATGTTGATAGCTGAACTCTTCAATTTCACATCCAATGTTCGGAGTTTAATAAGATCTATTCTTTTGTAGTGACTTCAATCCCATTAATATAAAATTTATCATGGATACTATTTATAGCTCTTTCAATATCTTGACCGTCAATTATGCAAGATAATCTTATTTCCGAGGAGTTTATCATTCTTATATTTATATTCTCTTCGGATAAAGCTTGAAACATAGCTCTGGCCACTTTAGATTTATTAACCATACCTGCGCCTATAACTGAAATTTTAGCTACACTTTCATAGTAAACGACTTTTTCAGCACCGATCTCTTCTGCTAACTCTTTCATAATGTCAACTGTTTCCTGTAAATCTTCAGTGTTTACAGTGAAAGATATGTCATTTACTTGTTGGCGTCTAATGCTCTGTATGATAGAATCTACCAAAATATTGTGGTCATCAAGTTTAGCAAAAACTGAATAGGCCATACCTGGATGATCAGGAATACCTAATATCGATACTTCACATACTTTTTCATCATGAGTTATTCCACTAACCCTGAGCACTTCTTCCATATATTTCTTCAACTCCTTTCACCAAGGTTCCGGATTGATTACCTGAACTTGCTTTTACTTCTAAAGTTATATTATAATTTCTGGCTAATTCTACAGATCTGGGGTGTAGAACTTTTGCTCCCAATGTTGCCATTTCCAACATTTCATCATAAGAGATTTCCATCAGCTTTTTAGCTTTGGGGACCATTCTGGGATCTGCTGAGTAAACTCCATCTATATCTGTACAAATTTCGCATTTGTCTGCATTCAGAGCGGCTGCTATAGCCACGGCAGTAGTGTCAGAACCACCACGCCCCAGAGTAGTTATTTCATCTTGACCAGTAATACCCTGAAATCCAGCTACGATGACTATCTTCTGTTTTTTTAATTCATCTAAAATTCTTTGTGAATTAACTTCTAAAATTTTAGCTTTTTTATAGGCATTAGTAGTTTTAATACCAACTTGTGGTGCATTTAGAGAGATAACTGAGTGACCGAGAGAATCAATAGCCATGGCCAATAGCGCTATTGACACCTGCTCTCCGGTAGATACTAACATATCTAGTTCCCGGTCATTGGGGTCAGGAGAAACTTGATGAGCTAATTCAATTAACTCATCAGTAGTGTTACCTCTAGCTGAAACCACAATTACCTGACCTAACCCTGTGCTGGATTGTTCCACAATTCTTTTTGCTATATTTTGTATTTGTGATAAGGTGGCGAGAGAACTTCCACCATATTTTTGAACAACTATTTGCATATTAAATCCCCTCTTCCATATTAGATTGATAAACTAGCTTGATATATCAAATTACTCTTGTTCTCCCCTGATAACATTTTCTATTTGTAAATTATAATTATTGGATAAATTATCGAGTACAGTTTGGAACTTCTGTTCTTGTATTTCATCTGTTATAAAATGAAATAAAGTGCCATTAGTTTGGCTATTATTTGGAGAGTCTGGGGTGTTTGTTCCTTTTGATTTAGCTGAATTTATTAAATTTATATCATTTTGTTTTAATAGTTCAATTAATGTTTTTGGATTCAATTGCTCTAGCGAAGAATTGTCAGTAAACCTTGCTCGAACATAAAATTTAGAGCTGCTTTCAGTTAAAGGTAATAATTTATATTTTCCATTACCCCCCAAGCCATTTTGTTGTGGCTTGTCTATTTGACGAGCAATTTCCAAGATATCTGCAATTACAGCACTGGAGGTGGCATCTTTACCTGCTCCTTCTCCTGTAAAAGTTACAGATCCAATAGGATCTCCACTTATCATTACAGAATTATAAACACCTGAAACTCCTGCTAGAGAGCTGTCTCGTGGTAAAAAAGTGGGAGATACTCTACTAGTGATTGTGGAATCTTCAATTTTAGTTTGGCCCAAAAGTTTAATTGTGTAGCCATAGTTATTTAAAAACTTTATATCCTGTTCACTAATTTTTTCGATTCCTTCTGTATAAATATTATCTGGTAAAATCTCTGTACCAGTACAGAGAGAAGTTATGATGGCTAATTTTCTGACCGCATCGAAACCACCTATATCATCTATGGGGTCACTTTCAGCATAACCAAGTTCTTGGGCTTTAGTCAGCATTTGATTGAATTCAGCACCCGTTTGCTCCATTTCACTTAAAATAAAATTGGTAGTTCCATTAAGAATTCCCTGAATCTTGGTTATCTGATTACCTGCTAAGCAGGATTTGATTGGTCTGATTACTGGAATTCCTCCAGCTACACTAGCTTCATATAATAAATTCACATTTGAATTATTGGCAAGGGAACTAAGCTGCTTTCCGTACTTAGCAATCAATTCTTTATTGGCAGTGACAACGTGTTTTCCAGTTGTTAAAGCATTTTTAATATATGTGTAGGTGGGTTCTTCACCACCAATTAGTTCCACAACTATGTCAATTTCGTCATTGTAGATTATTTCCCAAGGATCTTCCGTTAATTTGGTTTGAATATCACATGCATTAAACTGACGTGTGCTGTGTTTTTGTTTATTTGAGACCAAAATTTGCTCTACTATCAATTCTGTCCCTGTCTTGTCAGCTAGTGAATTAGAGTTTTCTGTTAATACTTCAACAGTGCCGGTACCTACTGTCCCCAATCCTAATATCCCTAGCTTGATCTGTTTCCCCATAATTAGTATCCTCTCCTTTTTATTAGATTGACTGACTAAAGCAAGCTATTGCAGTTATCAAAAACAACATTATATTTTCAGGCTTGTTAAAGTTGACTATTTATAGCACTAAAATTATTAATTGCACGAATTATGCAAGTTTGATAATTTTAGTGTGATTAACAACAGAATTTAACAGCGCCTATTTTTTAAACAGTTTCAATTTAAAGTGAAAAAGGGTAAAATAAAAAAAGTGGATATCGCTTCCCTGTAAACATAGGGAAGGCGATATCCCTTTCTATTATACAAAAAGCTAAATAATTTGTCGATAGTTATTGAAGAGAATTTTTGATATAATGATATTTCATTAAAGGTGTTGTTCAATATTTAACTTAATGAAATTTACCATCTGGCAGGTTAACCGTTGGTTAAACTAGAATAAATTATATAAACCTTTGTTTGGTAAGAGAGGATTGTCGAAATTAATTAGGATGATACTATCTAACAGTCAGAAAGGGAAGTGATATGTCTATTATTTCAATAGAACAATTTACAAATATCACTATAGTTAATATTTGGCTGATCATTATAAATTTAATCAGCTGTACAGTCATGGGGATTGACAAATTTTTAGCTAGAAAACAGAAAAACAGGATCCCCGAAAATAAGCTTATGATTTTGGGAATAATAGGGGGAGCATTTGGACTATTAATAGCTATGAGGATTTTTCGTCATAAAACCAAACACTATAAGTTTATTATTGGTGTACCAGTATTAATTTTGGTGAATTTCATTATGTATATACTCCCACTTTATTATTTGTAAATACGGTGTTTAATTAATTGTTTTTGTTTAAACATTATGTTAAGCTCAAACGGTTGTGAAAATTTAGATTATAACTGTCTATAGTAAAAAAGGTTGTTATATTGTTTTGTTGATATTTATGATATTGGCAGGCAACTATAACGAGCCATAATGAAAGGAGATAAAAAATGCAAATACCTTCTTTGAAAATAGGTGAATTAGTGGCTAAATACCCTATTGTACAGGGAGCAATGGGGGTGGGTGTATCACTGTCAAATTTAGCTGCTTCTGTAGCAAACTCAGGTGGTATAGGTGTGATATCAGGTGTTCAAATAGGGTTTGATGAACCTGATTTTGAAACTAATAGTTATAATGCCAACATTAGAGCATTGAAAAAACATATTCGTCAAGCCAAGGAATGGAGCCCTGATGGCATTATTGGCGTAAACTTGATGGTAGCTATTAATAATTATAAAGAGATGGTCAAAACATGTGTAGAGGAAAAAGTTGATTTGATCATTTCTGGTGCGGGTCTACCTAAAAATTTACCTGAATACGTTTTAGGTAGTGATACTAAAATTGCCCCGATAGTTTCTTCAGGTAAAGCAGCTCAACTAATAACCAAAATGTGGGACAAACGCTATGACTATCTACCAGATATGCTGATTGTAGAAGGGCCAGAGGCTGGCGGTCACTTGGCATATAGCCAGCGTGATTTGGAAGAAGGCAAGTCAAATGAACTGGAACAGATTCTGACTGATGTATTGGCTGTTTCGAAAGAATATTGGGAGAAAAAAAATCAATATATACCTGTGATAGCTGCAGGAGGAATTTATGATGGAGGAGATATAGCAAAATATTTGAAATTAGGTGCATCAGGTGTACAGATGGCGACCAGGTTTGTCACAACTGATGAATGTGATGCTCATGAAAAATTTAAACAGACATATATTGACTCAAATTCGGAAACAATAGGTATAGTCAAGAGTCCGGTAGGTTTGCCAGGTAGGGCTGTTTTAAATCAATTTACTGCAACAGTAAGTGAAAAAAGCATCCCAGTGCAAAATTGTCATAATTGTTTACAACCATGTAATCCTCAAGATACTGATTATTGTATTTCTGCAGCCTTAATAAACTCGGTGAGCGGTAATGTACAAGAAGGGTTGATCTTTGCTGGAAGTAATGCTCATAAAACAGAAGAAATTGTACCAGTATCGGAATTAATGACTGAACTAGTACAAGAAACTGAAAAAGCTCTTGAGTTTTGACAAAACTTTCAGACAAATAGTAGATTTAGGAAGGGTTGATTTGATATAATATTTACAAATAAATTTATTTTAAATCACTCGTTTGTGGGGTGTTTAGCGTGAGAATTACTTTGATTGAACCTAAATCTCCCAGTGTGCACGTATTTAACAAAGTGAAGTTACCTCGATTAGGCCTTCCTATCATGGCTACAATGTTACAAGAGCGGGGCCATGATGTTCAAGTTCAAGCTGAAGAAATGGCTGCACTAGATTTTGATCAGATATTGAATTCAGATCTAGTCGGCCTTTCTACTATAACTTCTACTGTGCCTCGTACTTATTACTTAGCAGATAAAATTAAAAACCAAACTGATATCCCTACTGTAATAGGGGGTCCTCATGCCACTTTTTTTCCGGAAGAAGCTCTGAACCATGTTGATTATTGTATATTAGGGGAAGGGGAACTTAGCTTTCTACAGCTTGTGGAAATTCTCGAAAATAATAAGGGAGAACACCAAAAAAAAATCTCCGGTATTCCTGGTATAGCATATTTAAAAAATGAGGAACTGCGTAGAAACGATTTACCTGCTCCTATTCCACACGATGACTTACCTTTTCCGGATTTATCATTAATATCAGGTCATGAATCTATGAAAATTCTGCCTATGGAAACCTCTAGGGGATGTCCATTTGGTTGTAAATTTTGTTCAGTAATTAAAATGTTTGGAAAAAAGTACAGGTTTAAAAGTATTGCTAAAATTGTAGATGAATTAGCACGTCAGTCCCCAGCTAAAATTTTCTTTTACGATGACAATTTTGCTGCAGACCGTGACCGAACATATAAGCTGATGGAAGAAATTATATCTAGAAAAGATATTAATATTCAGTGGGGAGCACAGGTTAGAGCTGATATTTATAAAGACCCGGAACTACTGGACATGATGAAACGAGCTGGTGGTAAAATGCTACATATTGGATTTGAAAGTGTAAATCAGGCCACACTTGAAGAGTACAATAAAAGTTTAAATATCGATGAAACAGAAAAGGCAATACAAACCATCAAAAGTAAAGGGTTTCACATTCACGGGATGTTTGTTATTGGAAGTGAATCTGATGATATTCGTACTGCTCAGGAAACGGTGAATTTTGCTCTTAAACACAATATCGACACTATCCAACTCTTGATTCTAGTTCCAATTCCTGGTTCTGAACAATATCAAGAGTTAAAAGACCAAGGAAAACTATTACCTATTTCTTGGGAGTATTATGATGGGCATCATGTGGTACATCAGCCTGGAAATATGACACCTTATGAACTTCAATATCAAGTTATGAAAGAAATGGCACGATTCTATTCTTTAAGAAAATGTTTTCAATTAGCTGCAAAACTAAATTTTGTCAAATTGTATTTCAGACTGTACGGTTTTACGACTATAAAAAAATGGTTTAAAGATCAAAAAAATCAGGCCTATATTAGATTTTTAAAGCATGATGGTCCGCAGACTTCCCAGTAAAAAAGCGTTTATTGTTACCAACATCCAACTTAAACTGAGCTTATATATTAAAAAAACAAAAACTATCCGGTTGAAACCGGATAGTTTTTTGTTTTGTAATTTAAATAAGAGGCGCTGTTATATTCTGTTGTTGCTAGCTGAGCTTCTCGATTTAACATCCAATGTTTCGGGTTGGTACATCTAAAACTCCCAAACAGTAGAATTAAGCTTCCTGATCAATTGCTCATCCAAAATATGACCAGCAAATAATCTCCTGTTATTTGACTTTAATCCTACTGTTGGATCGTTAAGATGTACTATCAAACCTTGTACAAAATTCATTTAACCGAAGAGTTCAGCTATCAACACTCAATTTTAACACAAGCCTCATAAAAATTTTACTAAAAAATATTTGACTTTTTGTGAGATTGTGTTAAATATATAGGATAACACCTGTTAAGTAGCTTCCGGCGGTTTAATCACTATTTAGCTGGGGGCTTTTAGCAAAACGCTATTTAGAGATCTACTAACAAAGATTTGATTTGAATTACTTACAACACCGAATGTGGTAAGGAGTTGACAAGTATGCTTTCCATCGAGGCCAATAAAATAATCCCACTCTATTCTGATGTAATAACTAGATTTCAAGCTATATCTTCAAGATATCGAGTAAATTATGATTTGAATATTTTTTATCAACAAGATTATCTCGGTAAATTTTTTACATGGCAAAAAGAATGTATTGTTCAAGCAAGACCAAGTTTAGAAATGAAATTTGTTACTTATTCTGAACTCCCTGAAAAAATTCGGGAGTATTACAACTATACTTATTTTGTGATATTTTCTACTTCCATGGGCAAACAGGTCGATGAATTGATTAATCAGTATGCTCAAAAAGGTGAAATGTTTAAAAGCTACTTTATAGATTCCTGGTTTTCTGAATGTGTGGAAGTAGTTAACAACAAAGTTGATAATCAAATTAACAAAGACTTAGACCGAAGTCGTCGGTTTTCTCCCGGTTATGGAAGTATAGATATAACAGTGAATTATCAGTTGTTTAATCTGTTAAAACTATCTAATATTGATGTAAATCCTGACACAGGAATTTTATTACCTAGAAAAAGTACAATTTGTTTGATAGGATTTAATAATCATAATACTTTTAATGAAAGGTGGTATATATATGAAAATCTCCAAAATATTTTCAAATAGTGATAGACCGGTAATGTCCTTTGAAATTTTCCCTCCTAAAAGGAAGAAAAAACAATCCCAGGAGGATTTTGATTCTTTACTTAAAACTATAGATAAGTTAGCTATGTTGGACCCGGATTTTGTTAGCATAACCTATGGAGCGGGAGGGACTAATAGTGATGGAAGTTTAGAGATCTCTGAGTATGTAAAAAATAAAGGTCTAGTATCACTTCCTCACTTTACTTCTATCGGCTATCCAGTAGAAGAGATTAACAACTATTTAGGTACTATCCATGATAAAGGATTTGAAAATATCTTAGCCTTGAGAGGGGATTTGCCTGCAAATCCATCAAAAGCCGATTTGGTATGGCGAGATTTTTTACATGCTTCTGATCTGATTAAAGTTATCGCTAGAGATTACCCCAATTTCTGTTTGGGTGGTGCTGCTTACCCTGAAGGTCATAAAGAGTCAACTTATGCTGGACAGGATATTGAGATTATGAAACTAAAAGAAAAGCTAGGGGTAGAATATTTCTTAACCCAGTTATTTTTTAACAATGATAATTTCTTTAAATTTATGGAAAATGTTAGAGATTATGGTATAGAATCTCCAGTATCAGCAGGGGTGATGCCTTTAATCAGTCCTAAATTTGTAGATAAAATTATTGAATTGTCAGGAGTTAAGCTCCCCAAAGAGATGGAACATGCATTGGAGAACTATAGAGATGATGAACAAGAATTTCGCAAGCGTGGGTTAGATTACTGTGTGTGCCAGATCAATGATCTGCTTGAAAGAGGAGCAGATGGAGTACACTTGTATACTATGAATAGGTACGCTCTAGTACATGAAATAATGGAGCAACTGGATTTTATGGAAAAAGCTCAGTAGATTTTATCTATTACTTTACTTTAATTCTACTAGAGTCAATCAATTTAATTGACAGAACATATAAGGGGGGTTCATTATTTCAGCAAAACCAACCGAATCAAATCAAAATCATCCCATTATCGGAAAAGCAACCCGGTTGTTATTTTTAGATGGGTCTTATGGAACTGAGCTTGAAAGAAGAGGTTTTGAAGGAAATGCCGAGATTTTAAATTTGACTAACAGTGATTCTGTTAAACAAGTCCATATGGATTATGCAAAAGCAGGAGCAGATTTGATTTTAACAAACACTTTTGGTGGTAATAGACTGAAATTAGATGATGCCGGCTATGGAGATAAAGTTAAGGAAATTAACGAACAGGGAGCGAAACTAGCCCGACAAGCTGTAGAACAATTAGGAGCAGGTTATGTGGTAGGGGATATGTCTTCTACTGGCCGCTTTATTGAACCGATTGGTGATCTTTCTTTTAATAAAGCAAAAAAAGTTTTTTCTGAACAAGCGAGCTATTTAATAGCAGCTGGTGTAGACATGATAAAGATAGAAACAATGACTGATATAAAAGAATTGAAAGCCGCTATCTTAGGTGTGCGTTCAGTGGATGAACAGATCCCCCTGATTGTGAGTATGAGCTTTGAGGATGATGGGAAGACCATTACTGGAACTTCTGTAGAGGCCTATGTCTCTCTAATGAATGATCTACCGGTAGAGGTAATAGGCCTTAACTGTGGTGTAAAATCTGGTAGAATGACAGAACTGGTTAGTCGGGCTAATCAAATGACTGACAAACCTTTAACAGTATCACCTAATGCTGGTGATCCCGATATGGATTTGAGTTATACAGAACAGGCCGATGAATTCAGCTTTAATTTAGACGCTATTTCAGATTTTGAAATGGTTCGCATAGTTGGGGGGTGCTGTGGTACTACTCCTGAATATGTACAGAACTACCATCAGAAATTAACGAGTAAAACCAAAAAACCTATAGCAGATGTAATTTCTAAGAATGTAGATTCCAATAAAGCTGTGCTGGTTTCTTCTAGAACTGGACAATTTGATCTGGATAAGTTTACTAAAATAGGTGAGAGGATTAATCCCGCATCAAAACCTGACTTTCAAGCTGAACTGGATAATAAAGATTTCTCTAGGGTATACGATGAAGCTTTTCAACAGATGAATGAAGGTAGTGATGTCATTGATCTCAATCTGGGAATTGAAGAACAAGTCACAGAAGAAGACGTAGAGGAAATTGTCAATGGTTTGGACTCAATGGGATGTAAAACCCTTTCTTTAGATATTCAATCATCACAGTTGTTGGAAAAAGCCATGGAAGTTTATCCTGGTAGGCCAATTATCAATTCTTCTCCATGTATTGAAGATGATTTACAAACTGCCAGTAAACTTCTGCAAAAATACGGTGGTGTGTTAGTAATACTAGCTATGGCTGGTAGACCGAAAAAGACCACGGAAGAAAGATTAGAAGATTTAAGATCAGGTTTGGAATATTTGGAATCCCAGGGAATAGGACGGGATCGAGTGCTAATTGACCCATTAGTTCTTCCCGCCGGGACTAAACATTCTCCTGAAGTCACCCTGGAACTGATTAAAATAATTTCCCAGGAAATGAATTACCGTACTACTATTGGTCTTTCTAATCTAAGTCACGGTTTACCTGATAGATCACATTTGAATGCTTCTTTTGTGTCTATGGCTATCTATAATGGTCTTAACAGTGCCATAATGGATACTTCTGATGAAATAGTAAATAAAGCTGTAG
>CAZKUS010000029.1:0-14483 GCA_964556025.1 uncultured Clostridia bacterium
AAAAATTTACACCAAAATTTAGTGCTTCAGCTATTATTTCTACGCACTTTTCTTGTGGCAGGTCAGCTTGAGCTGGTCCCATAGGTAATACTCCCAAGCAAAACTGTGATACTTTTAAATTATTACCGCCTAATTTTACTGTATTCATTCTAGAACAGCTCCTTTCGTATGTACACATCGATTATTAATATCAAATAATCACTTATTATTAGAATTCGACAATTACCTGTAAACTCCTCTATACTATATTTATAATCCTAGTGTGATTTAAGTTTAATAACTAGGAAAATTATGATTTATGTATAATTATATATAATGACAAAGTATCTATTTCAGTTAAAATTAGTTAGAGAAAGGGGGATCTTAATGGATAGATCAGATAATAGAACCATAAGAGCTGAAATCGCCCGCCAAACCTTGGAAATTATTGATAAAAAAGGGTATTATAATCATGAGGGCCAATGGGTAGATCTTACTAGTGAAATAACTGACTGTATAGAAAGTACCGAATTATTTAGTCCCAAAGAGTTGGAGCGAATTGAATCGGAAATATCACCTTTAGTTATAGGTCAAGACAAGATAACAGATAGTAAACAAAATTATATCAATTATGATAGAGCAGACAACCTACAAGTTACAAATGAATCAACACTAGCGGCTGCTAAGAGGTTGTGGGAACAGGGTTATAGTCCATTATGTTTAAATTTTGCTTCTGCCAAGAATCCAGGAGGAGGTTTTTTAAAGGGTAGTGGAGCTCAGGAAGAAAGCTTAGCAAGGGCATCAGCTTTGTATGCTAGTATTTCACATCAAAAAAAATATTACCAGGTTAATAAAGAATTTGGTTCTGCTTTATATACAGATTATATGATCTATTCCCCTAAAGTGCCAGTTTTTAGAGATGATAAAGATCAGTTAATGGATAAGCCTTTTTCTACGGCTTTTATTACAGCTCCAGCAGTAAATGCTAGTGCTATTTACAAAGAAGAACTGGAGAACAGGGGGAAAATCGAGAAGACAATGATAAATAGAATCAAAAAAATTCTCTGTCTTGCAGCAGATAGAGATCATGATGCTGTAGTACTTGGTGCTTACGGATGTGGAGTGTTTAAGAATTCTCCTCAAGATGAGGTTGAGTATTTTCATGACTGTCTATGGGGTGATTTTCCTTTAGGACGTTTGTTTGACCAAATTGTGTTTGCAGTATTAGCGCGCAAGGACAAAACTACTTATAATATATTTAAAGACAATTTACAAGACAGGAGTGAGTAATTTGGAAGTAATATATTCCATAGATTATATGAAAAATCGAATTAATGAATTTCAATCTGATAATTATCAGGTCGGATTTGTACCTACCATGGGATATTTCCATCAAGGTCATACATCTCTCATGGAGAGATCTATTGGTGATAATCTTATAACGGTGGTAAGTATTTTTGTGAATCCAATTCAATTTGGACCTGGGGAAGACTATCAGATTTATCCCAGAGATCTTTCTGGCGACCAACAGGTAGCTGAACAGTTAGGAGTGGATGTTTTATTTGTACCTAATGCTGAAGATATGTACCCCGAAGATTTTGGCACACAAGTCCATGTATCAGGGATCACTGATGCGTTGTGTGGCGCCTCTAGACCTGGGCACTTTGCTGGCGTGACTACAGTAGTTAGCAAATTATTTAATATTGTTCAACCAGATAGAGCATATTTTGGCAGAAAGGATTATCAACAACTACTGGTAATACAACAGATGGTAACAGATTTGAATAAGAATATTGATATAATTGGTTGTCCCATCGCTAGGGAAAAAGATGGATTAGCAGTGAGTTCAAGAAATGTTAATCTTACAGAAAGTCAGAGAAGATCAGCTCCAGTACTTTATCATTCTCTTCAAGAAGCTAAATCGAAAATTATGAAAGGAGATAAAAATCCCCAAGCCTTAAAAGAAATGATCGAAAATAAAATAGCTGCAGAACCTGAAACAGAAATAGACTATGTGGAAATTGTTGATGGAGATAATCTATCAAAATTAACACAGATTCAAGGGAATGTATTAATAGCTCTAGCTGTGCATCTAGGTGATACCAGATTGATAGATAATGTGCTTATCCAATTGGATGAATATTAAACTGTCCTGACCTACAATAATTGACAACTGAATAAAGATCTTTGATACTGAGTGATGGTAGGAGTTATGTAATAATTATTATTTTATTTGTGGGGGTGAAGGAATTGTCGCGCAAAAGTCTCAAATTAGACCTTCATCCTATTTACAATAAAGGGGATATTATCGATAAAGCACTTTATGACGCTTTTGATGAAGCTGAAAAGAAAAAAGCCAAAGAATTGGAGATTATATGCGGTAAAGGAAGCGGACAATTAAAGAAACGGGTGCTGAGGTTTTTAGATCAAAAAAAAATAAAACAACGATATCACAGATTAAAAAAAGATCCTAAAAACTTTGGGAGAGTTTTTGTTTATTTTAAATGGAAGTAAGAAGTGAAAAGTCCCACTATAAAGTGGGACCTGCAATTATCAAAAAAAACATTCAATAGGGTGTCCAACCCTATCTGATTTTAACCTCAGCCAAAACCTCTTTTGGACAATTGACTCAAACCTCTTAGACCACCTATGGCTTTTTTAGGCTGACAGTTTTGGTAAACTTCTTGTAAGTTTCCGGAACTGCAATTAGGGCAGGTTACTTCAGATTTCTTTTTATAACTTGTCATTTTACTAAACTGATGCTGACAATTTTGGCACTTGAATTCGTAATTAGGCATAACAGATCCTCCTTTCATTGTAAAGTACGGGAGTATACCCATACCCCCAATGGGTAACTAATGTATATTATATAGTACAGCTTTGAAATTGTCAAAGAAGCAAGTTAATCTTATAATTTAAATATCAGTATAGAATCGGAGAGGATTTCAATGGGCAAAGTTATGAATAAAATCAGACAAGTGGTTAGTTTTCAATGTATTGCCGACGATTATATAGATAAAAACAAAACTCAAGTACTGCATATAAGTGATACACCATCAGAAGTTCATCCCAAGTTTGTAAAACTGATACAACATATAAAACCGGATTATGTGATTCACACTGGAGATTTGGTGGATGATATAAAGATAGGTGATAGTGATGTACAGACAGAAAGATATGTGAGGTTAGCTACAAAATTTATTCAGACTCTATTAGAGGATGATATACAGCTCCTTGTAACTCCTGGGAATCACGATTGTATGCAAACTCTTTACAGTATGATTGAAACTATGAATTTCCAATTGGTCGCTCCCTATTCATCAATTAGTATTGCAGATAGAACTTTTCAATGCTCTCATTACGTTCCTGATCTAAACAAATTATCTGATTCAGTAGACTATTTTTTGTATGGTCATAATTATCAACATCCAGCTGACTGGCAACTTTTGGAACAAGAAAAGAAATGTCACCAATCCCATTGCAAGCCAGAACAGATGTCAAATGTCACTGTGCTAAATGGTGTAGAAGCTATAAGCTTAATTCAAATACCTGATGATAGAGTGTTTAGATTTCCATATCCCAGAGGGACTGATCACTTGAGAAAATACAATCAATCTATGAGACTGCTGTGAATGATTTGTAAATTGACTTTGATGTAAATTTAACAAGAGGAGAGGTGTTCATGTTATTTATTCGTAGAGGTCCACTGATATTGTTTGTCCGCTCTCATAATCCTCAAAAGTTAAGATCGCTGTTGAGTGAAGTAGAAGATTCTGTTAGTAATTTAACCGGAGATATTTCTGATTTGGTATGCAATGCCATAGAAGAAGCGGGGGAAGCGGACTCGATTGTTGCGGTCCAATCTGGAGATTGTGGACAGTTTTCATTATTTAATTCTGAACATGTTTTTTCGATCGCCGATAATCCTACAAATCTGCTTGCTAAAATTATAAGTTGTGGTAAATCTGAGTTAATAGACTGTGTCCAACCTGGTCCTTCATTTATCATTATGAGAGTTCCACATCCAGGCAATAAAGTGATTGAGAAGCTAAATGCTTATTACTCTAATTTACCAGTAGAAAAGTTGAGTTATATTAAAGCTTTAAATACAAGTACCAACAATTCTACTATTCTTTTATTTTCTCAAAGACCTATTGATCGCTTACTTTCTATGGATGATGTTTTAAATGAGGCCCTGGTTATTCCTAGACCTCCTTTGGAAGTATACAGGGAACTACGCAAAAATGCTATGCATTTTTTTACTAGAGGTTTAGAAGCTGAAGACAATAACTGGTATGAAATCAAGATTAATATCTATGATAGCAAGGATCAGTTTTTTTTGCATTTAAATAGATTGTACACTGTCTTATCTGATTTGGAGCTTGGTTTTGTGTTAAGTGAAGAATGGACTCGTGACCAAGCTTTTGTTTTAATGTCGGTACCAGCTTATCAGGTGAAACTATTTACCCTTCAATCACCACAAGAATTTAAGAAAATAACAATGGGTTTGGAATACGATTCTGAAGGGAATCGACTCGTTGATTTAGATGTGAACTTTCGAAATAAAAAAATTGAAAGAAATAGCTTGCCTGAAATGAGAAAACTTAAAAAAGAGGAAAGTGGTATAATGTTGAGAAACCAGTTAACTGCCATGATGTCAGAACAGGCCTTAACAGAGTTAAAAAAACTAGAACAAGAAATTGATTAAAGGAGCGAGGTAATATGATAGACAAAGTGTTAAACAAAGTAGAACGGAGGTTTAGACGTTTTGGTATCAATAATCTGATGGCTTATATCATTGGTATAACAGCATTGGTTTATGTGGCAAATATGGCGGTGCCTATGGGTGTTACCATGGCATTGAATCTCAATCCGCGTTTAGTTCTTGATGGTGAATTGTGGCGACTGATCACATTTGTTTTTATTCCACCAGCAGCACAACCTCTATTTGCAATTATAGCAATGTATTTGTACTACATGATAGGTACCGCTTTAGAGCATGAATGGGGTAGTTTCAGATTTACTCTTTACTATTTCATAGGGGTGATAGGCACTATTATTGCAGCATTTATTACAGGGGGTATTGCTACTGCCAACTATATTAATATGTCGCTATTTCTGGCTTTTGCGGTAATTTATCCAGACTTCACTTTGAGATTATTTTTTATGATTCCGATTAAAGTCAAGTATTTGGGAATGTTATCTGGGGCATTTTTGGTATTTAACTTGATATTTTCACCTATGTCTCAACGCCTATTCATATTGGTCGCTTTGGCTAATTTCATCTTGTTCTTTGGTGAATTTTTCTTTAAAACTGCTACCGCTAGAACTAAAGCGGCTAGTAGAAAGCGAGAATTTTACTCAAAAACAAAAGCAGCTAGGAACAAACCTATACACCGCTGTTACGTTTGTGGAAAGACTGAAGAAGACGATCCACAATTGGAGTTCAGGTACTGTTCTAAATGTGATGGAGACTACGAATACTGTATGGAACATCTGAAAAATCATGAGCACGTTAAACATGATTAAACGTCAAGAAAGATTTGGTAAAAACTTAAATAGTAATGTAAACAAACAGATTGTTTTTTTGATTCATGGGTTTAACGGAAATGCTAGGGAAATGGAATTTTTACAAGAAAAGCTGAAAAGTGAAGGATTTATTGCCATTACTATTGATCTCCCTGCCACATTTCAAAACTTACAAACATGTACTGATATTTTAGTGCAAAAAATCAATACTATTTTAGATAAAAATGGTTGGCGTTTTGATAAAGTACAGCTGAACTTTGTCGGTCACAGTTTTGGTGGGCTAATTATTAGAAATTTTTGGTCTCAAAATTATATTTATAACCCCGGTAGGAACGTGCTAATAGCAACTCCTAACCGGGGGACTAGACTTGCTGATATTATTAGTAAGATACCTTTTTATACTGATCTATTTAAACCTGTACAAGATTTGAAAACACCTGGCCCTCAAATAGGAGGACAACAGAACCTAACTACTCCTGAATTCGGAGTGATTGCGGGGACAAAATGTAATAACCCATTGTCCAGGTACATCTTAAAAGAATCTAATGATGGCAGAGTTCCTGTATCATCTGCCAAACTTTACCAACTTACAGATATGATAGAGCTAGAACTAACTCATAAACAGATACATAGGTCTGAGATTACTGTTGATTTAATTGTTAATTTTATTAAAAAAGCTAGATTTAGTTTTTAGGTGTTATTATATTGTTGATAGCAATAAAATATCAACATTTAATCTTAATTGATCTAATTTTTATTACCATGACTGATTGTTTCATGAAATTCGTTCACAACTTGAGTTTGAAATTGATCATCAGTCAATAGATCATATCCCGTCATAGCTAAAGCCTTAGCTGCTTGTACTGCTTTATTTTCTGCCATTTGTTTTCCCGCTTCTCGAGCAAACTCCGCAGTGTGTCCACCAATAGAAGACTCTGAAATTTTAATATAAGGATGAATGGTAGGGACGGTTTTAGATATATTCCCTATATCTGATGAGCCCAAAATTTCATTAGGAGATGGATAGGTAACTTGTTCTTCCATGCTTTCTAAATGTGATTTAAAACACTCTCCCATATTTTTATTAGGATAGCGCTCAGTATAAATCATGTCGTGCTGGCTTTCAACCTGTGCTCCTGTCAACAGCTCTGCTCCTTGGCAAATGTTTTTGAATCTGGATATTAACTCTTCTAATTCTTCACTAGTAGAAGACCTGATTGTGAAAAACGCTTTAGCGTAATCGGGGATTACATTAGAAGCTGTACCACCACTAGTTATTATTCCATTTATCTTATTACAATCTCGAATGGTACTTCTCAAAGTATCTAATTCATTGAAAATATTAATAACTGTTGATAGCGCGTTTACTCCATTGTGCGGTGCTGCTGAATGTGCAGGTTTTCCATGGGCTTCTACAGTTATAGTGGTGCAAGCCAAGCCACCACGTCCGATCATGTTTTTTGGCCCCGGATGGATCATCATAGCAAAGTCTACTGAATCAAAAACACCTGCTTCCAAAAGGTGGACTTTTCCGCCCCCACCTTCTTCGGCGGGTGTTCCAATAACTTTAACAGTCCCTCCGGTGTTTTTAATGACTTTACTCAACGCTATGCCGGCGCCTACTGAAGCTGTAGCAATTAGATTATGTCCACAGGCATGACCCAATTCAGGTAGTGCATCGTACTCGGATAAAAAAGCTACTATGGGTTTTGGGGTATCTTTTTCTCCAGAATTACTGCTGAAAACAGCCTCGAAAGCAGTGTCTAAATTTCCAGTGGGAAAAGTGACTTGAAAACCGTGATCTTTAAGTAAATCCACCTGTAATTTAGCTGCATTACTTTCTTGAAAAGGCAGTTCCGGGTTCTGGTAGATTTCCCGATTCAACTTTCCTAGATCTGTTGTTAAATTGTTTACAATATTTTTTATCTCTTGTTTACCTTCCATTTACAACACTCCTAACTCTTGAATTTTTATCATCTTCATATCACAATGAGATAAATGTTACATAAAATAAAAAAACAATCCAAGTCTTTGAATATATTAATTCGCTACAATTTTGACGGAATCCTGTAAAAGGGGTTGTCAATTTAAAATTCTTTTGGTAATATACAATCAAACATTTGAATAAATAAACAAATGAACAAATGATAAATTGAATATATAAATGAAGGTTGTGCACATATTTTTTGGAGGGATGATAATGAATAAAGAGACCTGTCAAGAGTTTTGTTTTGATAGTGAAGCTGTAGATTATGTCCAGGAAAATATGTTAGAGGATCAAGATGTAGACAAAATGGCGGAAACCTTTAAAGTCCTAAGTGATCCTACGAGAGTTAAAATACTACATGCTTTGGACCACAAAGAACTGTGTGTATGTGATATTGCTGTTACTTTGAGGATGAAAGTTTCTGCTGTTTCACATCAATTAAGACTTCTAAAAAATGCCAAATTGGTGAAACAGAGAAAGGAAGGGAAAAATGTTTATTATCAATTGGATGATGAACATGTAGCTCAATTATTTAAAAAGACTTTAGAACACATTAAACATCAATAAAAAAATGATTGATGATACTTCGGATTGATTTTATATTGGATTAAATTTGTTATGACTATTAATAGTAAACTTTAGGGGAACCTGGAATTTTGGGAGGGTAGCATATGAGATATTATTTGCAGGGGTTAGACTGCCCATCTTGTGCTGCAAAAATTGAGGCAAATTTGAATGAACTAGATGAAAAGAGAGAGGTTAATGTCAATTTTGGAAATAATACTGTTGAGTTAGATCCTGAATTGCAAGAGCAAGCCCAGGATATTATAGATAATATTGAGCCTGGGGTAAAACTAATTCCCAAGGACAATGAAAGTGGACAAGTTTATAAACATAGTGATAATGGTACATTTCAATTAAAAGCGCAACTGTTTAAAATAATCTTTTCTTTACTTTTATTGGTTATTGGATTTTTGTTTCGAGGAGAATTACAGGAAACGCCAGCTGCTATAGGAGATTATTTAGTATTTTTAATTGCATATGTTTTAGTTGGGGGTCAAGTTGTTAGTTCAGCTGTGAAAAATCTGGCGCGTGGAGATATTTTTAATGAAAAATTTCTCATGACTATAGCCACTGCTGGTGCTATTTTAATTGGAGAATTGCCTGAAGCAGTAGCTGTGATGTTGTTTTATAGCGTTGGGGAGCTATTTCAAAATTTAGCTGTAAACAGATCTAGAAAATCTATCTCGTCTTTATTAGATTTGAGACCTGATTTTGCAAACTTGGTTACTGACAATAATATTAAAAAAGTTGAACCAGAACAAGTGAATCCAGGTGATATAATCGAGATCAAACCTGGAGAGCGTATTCCCTTGGATGGTAAAGTTTTGTCTGGTGAATCGTATATTAATACCAGTGCTCTTACCGGTGAGTCTGTACCAAAAAGTACTGGTACTGGAGAACAGGTGATGGCAGGAACTATAAATGAGAATAATTTGTTAAGGGTAGAAGTTACTAAAAAGTTTAGCAATTCTTCTGTAGCTAAAATATTTGAACTGGTTGAACGAGCATCAGACCGTAAAGCTCCTACAGAAAAATTTATAACCACATTTGCCGCATGGTATACTCCAGTTGTAGTGGGCGGAGCATTATTATTGGCTATTTTGCCTCCCCTAATTTTGCCTGAAGCTGCTTTTAGTGAATGGGTGTACAGAGCATTGATTTTATTAGTGATATCTTGTCCTTGTGCTCTAGTATTGTCTATACCTATAGGTTATTTTGGGGGCATTGGCGGTGCCTCTAGAAATGGAATATTGATTAAAGGAGCTAATTTTTTAGACGCTCTATTAAATACAAATACTGTTGTATTTGATAAAACTGGTACATTGACAAAAGGAGTGTTTAAAGTAGTTAAAACCATTACTAAAAATGGTTTTTCACAAAAGCAATTATTGAATTATGCCGCTTTGGCAGAAAGTCAGTCAAACCATCCCATTGCCAAATCAATTTTGCATGAAGCCGAAAATTGTTATAATTTTACAAAGACAACAAGTGAAGTGGAGATTTTGGCTCAACAAGAACAAAAAGGTTTTGGTGTAAAAACTATTTTGACCGATGGCAGTGAAATTTTAGCAGGTAATGAAAAGCTGTTAAAAAAAGAAAAAGTAGATATAGAGATAGCAGGTGATGATCGGGGAGAAACAGTAGTGCATATTGCAGTTAATGGTGAACAGGTAGGATATTTAATTCTTGATGATGAAATCAAAGATAATGCCAAAGAAATGGTGGCGAACTTAAAAGCTAGAGGAGTGTCGCAAGTTATAATGTTGTCTGGTGATGAAAAGCAAACTGCCGAACGTGTTGCTCATAAATTAAATCTAGACAATTATTACTCCGGTTTACTTCCAGAAGATAAAGAAAGGATAGTTGATCAACTGATAGCTGAAAAAACTGATCAGGAAAAATTAATATTTGTTGGTGATGGCATTAATGATGCACCGGTCATTACTAGAGCCGATGTAGGAATGGCCATGGGAGCATTAGGTACAGATGCGGCTATTGATGCTTCCGATATAGTTATAATGGATGACAACTTGCAGAAAGTTTCCCATAGTCTAGATATCGCCAAGAGAACTAGAAAAATTGTGCTGCAAAATATTATATTTGCTTTAGGCGTGAAAGCGGCCTTTGTTCTTTTAGGTACTTTTGGAATGGCTACTATGTGGGGAGCTATTTTTGCCGATGTAGGTGTGGCTTTATTAGCTGTATTCAATTCGACTAGAACGCTATCATTTAAAAAAGCGTACTGATAAAAGTGATTTTTAATTTGTTAGGGTTTTCATTGTGTTATAATTTTAATAGTATTGTAATAACATCGCTATTAAAAGAAGTGCCATTTTAGTCTAGGAGGTAAATATGGAAGAAGTAATGTCTTGGTTCTATGGAAAGGTTAAATCGTATGCATTTTTAGGTTTTTTAGGTTTGTTCTTATTTATTATGTTACTGCTTTCTTCATATTCATTGGTAGTGCAGCAATCAGTCTCTGAAGAATTTGTCATGGAAACTTTTCAAGAAATCAATTTTTATAGAAGAATTGATAAACATTATTTAGAAAACTATCTAAGTGAAGAACCTAATAATGGTGATTTGTCAAATTATGAAGAATTACCAGTAGGACAACGCACTGTGGGTTATTTATTTGATCAGGTAAATAGAACAAAAGTTTTACAAGAAAATTCTGAACAGTTAGTGCCGGAAATTATAGACTATTTAACTGGAGAAAGTGAGCAGTTAACTCTAATGATGTCTCTGGAAATTTTAGAAGATGAACTAAACAAGCAATTGTCTGATTTAGATTCTTTTAAGGAGATCTTACAATTGGAGATGCCAGAACAAGCTCGAATTTTTGATAGCTTACCGGAAGATTTTCAGTATCACTTTCATCACGTGATCAAAAAAGAATTGATATCTGAGATCCAAATACCTGAAGAACTACCTTTAAGTTATTTGATGGATGAAGATATGATTTTGACACCTTTAACAAATATCCGGTCGAGTACAGTACTGTTTAATAACGCTTTCAATGCTACTACTATTTTAGCAATTTTATCAGCAATAACTTTGGTTGCTATTGGAAAAATCAGAGGGCTATTAGTCACTGGTATAGCTATGTTCTTTGCAGGAGGAATAGTGCTCTTATCACCAGCTTTAATGACATTTGACTTTATTTTACTACAACTGACGGAAGTATATAGTCATAGTAGAATTTTAAATGATATAATGTACCAGGCCTTTACGCAAATACAAAATTTAGGTTTATGGTATACAATATCTGGTGCAATATTATTGATAGTGGGAGTTATATCTAGATACTACTTTAAGCGAGCTTGAATTTTTGATTTGTATTTATTCATAGCTTTGTTATTACTACTGTTGCGTTTTTCCATTAACTGGTTGAAACGCAGCAGTTTTTCATTTTTCTGTCGCTGTAATTCAGTTATTTCTTCTTGATCTATTGAATTTTTGATCAGGTCGTCTAAAGTAATCATTTCTTTTTTTAATTCTATTTCTTCCGGCAGATAACCTGAATTTTTTAGTATTTTATAGGCTGCCCTCAACTCTTCAGGAATTTGAGACATTTCGTCAATATCTAAAGGTTCACCTTTTCCTGGAAGATCTTCGAATACTCCATTTTGCTGTGCTTGCCGAATTTTCTCCTCACATATTTGTTCAAATATTTTCATATTGATTCACCTTCACTTTATTTTAATATAGGCTCAATTAAAGTTGATAGCTGAACTCTTCAATTTCACATCCAATGTTTCAGGTTGGTACATCTAAAATTCCCAAACAGTAGAATTAAAGCTTCCTGATCAATTGCTCATCCATGAGCATAATCAGCAAATACCATTCTTTAATATTATATCATGGCTGAAAAGATTAATCATCCTTGACAACTATACTGACTGGACGGTATAATGAACAGGCGAAATTATTGCTCTAAATTTTTAATACATGAGGTGATGACTGTGAGCGACAGTACTAAAAGCAGAATTTTTGAGGCTGCTGCAAAAATTATAAAAGAGCGAACTGTAGATGAGATGACTTTAGAAGAAGTAGCTAAAGAAGCTGATATTAGTAAAGGTGGACTTTTGTATCATTTTCCAAGTAAAGAACAATTAATAGAGGGTTTAGTAGAGTATTATGAACAGTTGTTTACTCAAGAGATGAAAGCAGAGTTGGAAAAAATATCAGATGAAACTAAAAGACCATTAAGTGCTTATATTAATGCGGCTTTTAACTTTCAATCTAAGTCTCACCATATCAGTCAAGGTGTCTTGGCTGCCAGTTTATTAAGTCCTGGGTTGTTATCTCCAGTGCAGAAACGATTATCTGATTTTACTACTAAACACGATCAGTATTTAAAAGATGAAGATATGGCTAATATTATTAGATTAGCAGCAGATGGATTATGGTTAGAAGATATTTTGGAACTAAATACCGTTCCCAAATCTGAACGTGAAAGATTAAGAACAAAATTATTGGAATTAGCTAAGGAGGTGGAGGAGTGATGATGGAATATATAGTTTTAGCAGCTACGGCTTGGTTATTGGGATTTGTACCGTATTTTGAAATTTATTTAGCTGTGCCTGCAACAATGGCCATGGGTTTAGACCCGGTTTCCAGTGTGTTTTGGGCTGGACTGGGTAATTTTTTTGCAGTTCCGGTTATACTCTTCGCTAGAAAACAACTTTCTCATATACCTAGAGTGAATCGCTGGTTGGAAAAGTTAACAAATACTAAATATCGCGAAACTGTGAATAAATTTGGGAATTCATTTGTATTATTATTTACACCTGTGACAGGTATTTGGATAACAGCCGCTTTAGCAAGTACTTTCGGTGTTACAGAATCTAGATTGCTGATAACCTCGGCTTTGTCGGTGCTTTTGTATGGATCTTTAATGGCAGTAGCAACAAGTACAGGATTGGAACTTATTTCTATCGTGGGGCTCTAACTTAACCGGCCTGGCAGTAAAGCTAATAGGCCGGTTAAATTTTTTGGTATAAACGATAACGACATAATTAAATAACGTTTATTTTTTTCCAAGAAATATTTAGCAAGTAATTTTAAAAATATGTTAGAATAAATAAAGGGGTATAAATATGAGTACAATTAGCTTACGAAGTGTAGTTATTTTTATTAATGGGCAGTATAATGATAAAGATTTTTACCAAAGAGAACTGACAGGATCAGAATTTGTTATTGCCGTTGACGGTGGCGCTAATTTTACTGATAAAGTGGGGATCACTCCTGATCTTTTATTGGGGGATATGGATTCTATATATGATGAAGTTTATACTAAATATCAAGAACAAGGAGTAACTATAGAGGAATTTCCAGATGAAAAAGATGAATCTGACTTGGAATTGGCCTTAAATAAAGCTATAACGTACAGGCCCGATGAAATTATAATACTAGGTGGTTTTGGTGCTAGAGTAGATCATTTATTTGCTAATATCATGGTATTAATAAAACCTATAAAACATGGGATTACTACCTGGTTAAAAGACGAGATTCACAAAGTTACTGTTATAGAGAAGCAAATATCATTACAAGCGCAATATGGTGATTATCTATCGTTATTTCCCTTGACTCCTGAAGTCACTAATATAACTGCTCAAGGTTTGAAATATCCTTTACAGGGAGAAACACTTTATATGGGTCCTTCTAGAGGTCTTAGTAATGAATTTATCAAACAAAATGTTACGGTTTCAATAGCGACTGGTTATCTACTGGCAATTGTGACTAATCGATACTTATCAGATTAATTGAAGAGTAGTTAATTTTCTCAATATTTATGTTAAAATAGAATTCGAAATGAAGTGATATATGAAGCGAAACTCTGAAGCGTTTGGAGGAGTAATCATGTCTAAAAAAGTTGTTGGTATTCTAGGTGGGATGGGTCCAAAGGCCACTGTTGATTTTATGGATAAAGTAATAACTAAGACCCCTGTTGATAAAGACCAAGATCATTTGCGCATGTTAGTGGACAATAATCCTCAAGTTCCGGATCGAACTAAGGCCATATTGTCTAATGAAGAAAGCCCAGGACCGATTTTACAAAAAATGGCTATAAACCTTCAAAATATGGGAGCAGATATATTGGTTATGCCCTGTAATACCGCACATTATTATTATGAACAAGTATGTGCACAAATTAATATCCCATTTATTAATATGCTGCACTGTACTGCTGAGTACATATCGGAATTTGAGCAAGATAATAAAGGAGATCATAAAACTAAAGTTGGCTTACTTGCCACTAACGGTACTCTTGAAAGTAAAATATATCAAACAGAATTAGCAAAATATAATTTACAACTGGTAGATCCTGGAGTCTATCAAAATCGTGTAATGGAGGCAATTTATTCTGTAAAGAGAGGTGATTTAGGTAGAGGAGTAACAAATCTTCTAACTGAACCCA
>CAZKUS010000030.1:0-7013 GCA_964556025.1 uncultured Clostridia bacterium
GAACTGGTTTAAGTGCAGCTTTATCTTCTGACACTCCTGAATCACAAACTATTCCAAGTGGTACTGCTAACGAATCAGATCCTACAACATCTGCAGTTCCATTTACTAAATTCAATTTAACTGCAGCTGCAGACGGTGATGTTAAAGTTGATGACTTAACATTACGAAGAATTGGAATTGGTAATCGTGGAGAAATTGGAGATGTTTATTTATATGAAGGTGACAACAGATTAACAAGAGGTAGATCTATTAATGTTGATGGTGAAGTTACCTTTGGATTAGACTATACTGTACCAGCTGGTCAAACAAAAACATTAACTGTAGTAGCTGACATAGAAGGAGATTCTGGTGATCATGGTTTTGCTATTCAAGCAGCTAGCCATTTAGAAACATCAGCTACTGTTACTGGATCATTTCCAGTTGCTGGTAACACTATGAGTTTATCAAATGTTGAATCATCTGATGTTAAAATTACATTTTATGATGGAAATGATTTAAATGACCTAAAAGTTGGTGAAAAAGAACAAGAATTAGTTGACGTAAGAATTGAAGAAACTAGCAATGAAGAAGATGTTTATATTCACTCAATTGCTTTAACTAATGATGGTACTGTAGATATGGCTGATTTATCTAATTTTGTATTAATGGTTGACAATGAAGTGGTAGCTGAAATAGAAAGCAACACTTCAGATCGTCTAAATATGATTTTAGATGAACCATTTTTAATTGATAGCCGTGAAACTTTTGTTTTAAAGGCTGATATTAATCGTGGTGCTGGTGATTCTGTTAAATTCGAATTAGATCGCTTTGTTGATATTAAAACAGAGGGAGCTGATTATGGATTTGGTGCTGGTAAAGATAAAGATACTGACCAAGGAGAATGGGTTACTAGTGATAAAACAATTGAAACCACAGGACACTGGGTGGATATCATAAAAGCGGCAATACCAACAAAGGCTAGGATCTCAGGGCCACATCCGGCTAAAAGGACTTTTCAAGCTTTGAGAATATATGTAAATAGTGAATTAGACATATTAGAACAGGCCATAGATGAGAGTGTAGAACTTCTCAATGCTGGTGGGCGAATGGCTGTAATAACCTTTCATTCTCTGGAAGACAGAGTCGTGAAACATAAATTTAAAGATTTAGCAAAAAGTTGTCATTGTCCTCCGGAACTACCTGTATGTAATTGTGATGGATACGCAAAAGCAAAGCTATTGACCAGAAAACCCATGGTTCCAGATGAAAAAGAAATAGAAAATAATCATCGAGCGAGAAGTGCTAAATTGAGGGTTATAGAACGCTTAAGTTCTAATCTTTGAAAGGGGTGAATATATTGTATAAAAATAAATTGACAGCTGAAGCAATTCCCCAGACTAGAAGACAAAATATCCCCAGACAACGCCCACAAAATAAACCTGTTAAAAAACGGCAACCTGTTACAGTGCCACTGTCTGTTAAATTAAAATGTACAGGTGTGGCATTTTGTGGCTTTGCATTAGCAATAGCAACTGTCGCTCACTTTGCTTTTATTAGTCAACTAAATTCAGAAATTACAACCATGGAAAATAATTTGGATAAAATCCAAAATCAAAATAGCCAATTAGAAATGAAAACTGTAGAACTAAGATCAGCTCAAAGATTGGAACAGTATGCTAAAGAAGAATTGGATATGAAACGTTCTTCTGATTTAAAATTAGACTATTCAGATTCAGAAGAGATGTATTGAATTTAATTATAGCTATTCAATATAAAATGCTATATAATGTTATACGGTAATTAATATACATTTTTTGGTGTTGTTATATTTTGTTGTTGATAGTCATATAATTTTCTATAATTAACCTCCTGTTACTTAGCTTAAACTCTGCTATTTGTTTGTCAAAGTGTAATATCAACTCTACAAAATTAGTTTAATTAAGAATATATATATCAACATCTAACTTTAACACAGCCTTTGTTTTAATGATAGAAAATTTGGAGTGGTCAAATTGTCACGGAAAAGTCAAAATTTACTTTCCACTAGGCGAAGATTATTATTCGTATTTGTAATTGTATTAACTATTGCGATTTCACTAATTGGACGACTAGGATACATTCAGCTGGTTATAGGAGAAGAGTTACATGAGCAAGCATGGCAGCAGTGGAACAGAAATATACCAGCTGCATCTCCTCGTGGGGAAATTTTGGATAGAAACCAAGATTTATTAGTTGGTAGTATTACTGCTGACAGCTTGATGGCAATTCCTTCACAAGTTCAGGACCCTGAAGGTTTAGCAGAAAGATTAGCTGGTATTTTAGATCAAGAGCAGGAAGAATTAGCAGAAAAACTTACTGAAGATACAGAACAAGTGATAGTAGAAAGAGTACTGGATCAGGATGAATCTAGAATGATTAGATCTATAGGTGATCCTGGTCTGGAGATCACAAGTGAAACAGAGAGATACTACCCTCATGGTCGACTAGCATCACAAGTTTTAGGTTTTGTTGGAGAAGATCAAGGTTGGGGAGGAGTTGAATACCAATATGATGACGAGTTACAGGGTAGTGAAGGATGGATGATCTCCCAAGCCGATGCACGACAGCAACAACTACCTCATAGTGTTCAACAATTTGTTCCTCCTGAAGAAGGAATGGCTCTACAGACTACAATAGATAGTAGAATACAATATATAATGGAAAGAGAATTAGAGCGAGCCATGGTGGAATATGAACCAGAAGGTGCCATGGCTATAGCTGTAGACCCTGATGATGGTGGAATTCTAGGTATGGCTAACAAACCGGATTACTATCCTGCAGATTACCAGGAATACGAGGAATCTACTCGGAGAATAGGTCCTATTAATGATACATTTGAACCTGGCTCCACCTTTAAATTAACTACGTTGGCAGCTGCTATAGAAGAAGGAAAATATAATCCAGATGAGGACTTTTACTGTCCAGGACATACAGAAGTATCAGGCGTAGAAATTGGTTGTTGGACTGGTGATGGTCATGGAGCTATAGATTTTTTAGAGGTTGTATATGGATCTTGTAATCCGGGATTTGTGGAATTAGGCCAACGTCTAGGAACTGAAACTTTGTTTGATTATATCCATGGATTTGGTTTTGGATCCAGAACTGGAATAGATTTACCTGGAGAAACTCTGGGATTATTATTTGGTCAGGATCAGGTAGGGCCTGTTGAACTCGCTACCACATCTTTTGGGCAGGGTATTTCAGTGACTCCTATTCAGCAAGCTATGGCAGTCAGTGCTATAGCTAATGGAGGTTATCTTCATGAACCTCAAATAGCAGATAAATTTTTGGATCAAGAGGGAGATATAGAAGAAGAACAAGAGTCAAGCACAATTCGTAGAGCTATTTCAGAAAAAACGTCTGAAGAAGTTTCTGAAATAATGACAGGTGTAGTTGAGGAAGGTAGTGGCCAAAATGCTGCTATAGATGGATTTAAGATAGCTGGTAAAACAGGGACAGCTGAAAAAGTAGGGCCAGAAGGAGGATATGTTCCTGGAGAATTAATTGTGTCTTTTGTTGGATTTGCACCTGCCGATGATCCAGAAATTCTAATTTATGTAGCGGTAGACACTCCTACTGAAGGGCCGGCTTGGGGTAGTCAAGTAGCTGCTCCAATATTTAGAAATATGATGGTGGATGTACTAGAATATATGGAAGTTCCTCCATATGAGCCGGAAGAGAAGGAACAAGATGTTGATTATGTAGAGGTACCCAATTTATTGAATTTGGATTATCAGGAAGCGGAAGAACAATTAGATCAATTGGGATTAGAAGTTGAACTAATAGGTGATGGTGAAACAATTACGGATCAAATTCCAGAACCTGGCCAAGAAGTTCCTCAACATTCTTCATTAATGTTATATTTGGAGAGCAGTCCTGGTCAAGTGGAAACTGAAGATCAGATTGAAGTACCGGATCTTATTGGTAGAAATACAGCTGAAGTAAATGAAGTGTTGGAAATATTGGGTTTAAATCTTGAGGAAACAGGTGGTGGGGTGGCTTTTTCTCAATATCCAGACCCTGGCACAGAGGTTGACAAAGGGTCTACGATAGAAGTGGAATTTTCGCCTCCTGATGAATTTGATGAAGATTAAAAGGAACTGAAATTTTTTAAAGGCGCTATCAACATTCAACTTAAACTGAGCCTTTCTAAAAACATGGGAGGGAAGTGGGACTATTTTATTTTCAGAATTGATAGCACAATTATTAACAGTAGAAATATGTGGCCAAACCAATATCGATGTTAACAATATCTCTTATGATTCTCGTTATACTAATAGTGGAACTTTATTCATTTGTATAGCTGGAACTGCAGATGATGGTCATAAATATTTGGAAGATGCTGTAAACAAAGGTGCTTGTGCAATAGTAGCTGAATATTCAAGAATCACATTTGATCAACGGCAGCTATTAGGTGAAAAAAATATTCCCTTCGTGTTAGTACTTGATGCCAGAAAAGCCATGGCTATAATATCTGCAAAGTTTTTGGATTATCCCAGCGATGATTTGAGAGCAATAGGAGTCACTGGAACTAAAGGTAAATCTACCACCGTAAATTTAATTGATCAATTGTTGAACTACGGTTTAAATACAGAGACTGGGTTGATTAGTACTGTAAATACTAGAATCGCGGGGAGATATGAAAAACTTGCCACTACAACCCCAGGCCCTTGGGAGTTACAATCAATGTTAAGTGAAATTAAAATTTCTGGAGCCAGCCATGGCATTTTAGAGGTTAGCTCTCATGCTGTTACACAGCAAAGAATTTCAGGAGTTGATTTTGACATAGCAGTTTTCACCAATTTAGGAGAAGATCATTTGGACTATCATGGCACGATGGAAAATTATAAACAGGCTAAAGGTAAGTTTTTTACAAGCTTAGGCACTTGGCCTGTAAAAAACCAAAAACCTAAGCTAGCTGTGATTAATGTTGATGATGACTACAGTGATTACATGTTAAAACAGACTTTCGTGCAAGTAATAACATATGGTTTTAATGACCATGCTTTAGTTAGAGGGGAATTGATTGAATCTAGTGGGAGTGCAACAGAAATGAATGTCCATTCTCCTTGGGGAAGTTGTACCATTCGCACTCCTCTTGTAGGAAAATTTAATTGTTATAATATTTTAGCCGCTGTTGCTGTAGCACTTTTTGAAGGAGTTTCCTTTTCCAGTATAACTTCAATATTGTCAGAGCCTATAAATATTCCCGGCAGATTTGAAAAAATTGATATTGGGCAAGGTTTTGCAGTAATAGTTGATTTTGCGCATACTGCTGCCTCTTTGCAAAATGTCTTATCTGCTGTAAAAGATATGACTTCAGGAAAAGTTGCTGTAGTTTTTGGATGTGGTGGTGAGCGAGATAAAGGTAAACGCCCGGTGATGGGGAGGATAGCTTGTGAATACAGTGATCAAGTATTCATAACATCAGATAATCCCAGAGCTGAATATCCTGATAAAATCATTGATGATATTTTGTCAGGTATTTCTACCGAATGCCTGTCTAGGGCTGAAATAGACTCTGACAGGTTAAGTGCTATTAACAAAGCATTAGAATGGGCGGAACCAGGAGATTCTGTGTTAATAGCAGGCAAAGGTCATGAAACTACTCAGGAAATTAATGGTCAAATTTTTAATTTTGATGATCGTCTTATAGTACGGGAAAAACTAATGCAAATGGGGTATTGATATGGTATGGACTGGACATGAATTGACAAATAATTGTCGGGGAAACATCATCATGGGAAATCCTGATACTGTTATTACAGGGTTCAGTGTTGATTCCAGGTATGTTAAACAGGGAGATTTATTTGTCTGTCTTTCTGGTGAGAAGACAGACGGCCATAACTATATTGATGAAGCTATAGACAATGGGGCCCGTGGATGTTTGGTAACTCAAGAGATAGAACTTTCAAGACGCCACTCTTCATGCCCTCCCATGGTGATCAAGGTACATGACTCGCTCATGGCTTTGCAGGAAATTGCTAAAAAGCACAGACAAAAATTTGGAGTTTCCGTTGTTGCTATTACAGGTAGTATTGGTAAAACTACAACTAAGGACATGGTTGCTCAAGTATTATCAGAAAAATACCATGTGTTAAAGACTCATGGGAACCTAAACAGTGAAATAGGCCTTCCTTTGATGTTATTAGAGTTAACTCAAGACCATCAAGTGGCAGTGTTGGAAATGGGAATGAATAAAGCCGGTGAAATTGCTAGACTTTGTGAACTCGCTCGCCCTAATGTAGGGCTAATTACTAGAATTGCGGAATCACATATTGAAAAGCTGGGAAGCATGGAAAACATTGCTGCCGCTAAAGGGGAATTACTCGATAATCTCTTACCTGGTGGTACTGCCATTTTAAATTTTGATGATCCTTGGGTGAAAGGTTTGCGAGATAAAGTTCCTGGTGAAATACTTTATTATGGTTTAACAGGTGGAGATGTTTATGCGAACAACCTTGATGTCAAGTGGGATAGAACTACTGCTGAAGTTAGTAGCGATGAGAACTCGGAACTATTGACACTGCCTTTGATTGGGAAGCATAATGTAAACAATGCTCTAGCAGCTGTTACTGTTGGTAAAGTATTCGGAATGGATTTATCAGAATGTGTAACTGCTATGAGCAATTATACGGGTACTGATAAAAGAAACCAAATTCATAATCATAAAAATTTGACTATTATAGATGACACCTACAACTCTAATGTGCAGTCAACTATAGCAGCTCTTGAAGTTGTTACCAATTTACCAGTAACTCGTAAAATAGTAGTATTAGGTGATATGTACGAATTAGGAGATTACTCATACGCCGCTCATGAAGAAGTTGGTAAAGAAGTAGTTAAAGCTGGAGTAGATATACTGATTACTGTGGGGGATCTGTCAAAAACTATTATTGATTCAGCACAAGAGCAGGGATTAGACCCTCAGTTTACACATCATGTTACAACAAATGACGAGGCCTTTAAACTTTTAAAATCAATTTTGGGATCAG
>CAZKUS010000030.1:7023-14187 GCA_964556025.1 uncultured Clostridia bacterium
TCAGGTGACGGAATTTTAATCAAAGGTTCTCGTGGAATGGCAATGGAAAATTTAGTGGATTCGTTGCTCAAGTCATAGGAGGAAATTAAAATGGAAAAAATCTATACTACAATCTTAATTGCTTTTGTAATTAGCTTAGTACTCTCACCGCTTTTGATACCTTTGTTGAGAAGGTTGAAATTTGGTCAACAAATTCGAGGTCAAGGCCCACAAAGTCATCACGAAAAGTCTGGAACTCCAACTATGGGTGGTATTATATTTTTATTTGCAGCTTTGATTAGTCTGTTGATAATAGCCTCGTGGGATACTGAATTGGTTGTACTGATTTTTATAACTATGGGTACTGGGTTGATAGGTTTTCTAGATGATTACACCAAAGTGGTGAAAAAGCAAAGTTTAGGTTTGAAGGCTCGACATAAAATTTTAGGTCAGCTACTAATAGTAGCTGTGTTTGGTGTATATCTTTTTTTAATAAACCACTCTACTGAAATTGTAATACCTTTTACGGATTTTGCTATAGATCTTGGAATGGGGTATTATATTTTTCTGGCACTTATGGTGCTAGGTACAACCAATGCGGTAAACATAACTGATGGATTGGATGGATTAGCTACTGGTGTAGTTGTGATTTGTATGACTTCTTTCGTTATTTTAGCTCATATGGCTAATTTATCCGGAACTGCTGTTTTTGGTAGCGCAATAATAGGTGCCTGTGCAGGTTTTTTAATTTTTAATTTACATCCGGCTAAAATTTTCATGGGGGATGTAGGGAGCTTAGCATTAGGTAGTGCTTTGGCAGGTATGGCTGTAATGACTAAAGCTGAACTCGCTCTAGTGATAATCGGTCTCACTTTAGTAATTGAGACTTTAAGTGTCATTTGTCAGGTGATCTACTATCAAACTACCGGTGACAGAATTTTACTTATGAGTCCTTTACACCATCACTTTGAATTAAAAGGCTGGAGTGAGTGGAAAGTAGTATTATTATTTTGGTTATTTACATTACTTACTGCTGGCTTTGGTGTCATATCAGTGTTTTAATTTAAATAAATAGGAGAGAAGAACATGATTGCAGATAATTATTCTAAAATATTAGTTATAGGTCTGGGAAAAAGTGGTCGTGGTGCAGTGAAAGGTTTAGTAAAAAACTTAAAATCTAGAGTAGTTGTTACGGACAGTAAATATTTAGAAAACATTTCTGGTGGCGAGGATTTTTTGCAAGAATGGCAAACCGAATTTATGACACAAGAGGACTGTGTACAAAATATACGAGATTTTGATTTAGTTGTTAAAAGCCCAGGTGTACCAAGGAACAATCCTGTAATCGAAGCTGTAGAGTCTGAAAATATAAAAGTTATTGATGAGCTGGAACTTGGATTCCAGTTGTTAAAGCACAGAGCTATTAACCCGGAAACTACGATGATAGCTGTAACTGGTACCAACGGAAAAACTACCACAACTAATCTGATAGGAGAAATTTTGAAAAATGCAGGATATGAAACGAGAATAGCCGGTAATGTGGGAGTCCCACTTAGTGAAATAGCTAATAATGTTATAGATGGTGAACTGTTGGTTTTGGAAGTTTCCAGCTTCCAATTACAATATATAGAAAAATTTCGTCCTAAGGTGGCAGTAATTCTGAATATTACTCCTGATCACTTAGATTGGCATGGTGATTTTCAGGCATATAAGAAAGCCAAAGTCAATATATTTATCAATCAAACATGTAAAGATTTCAGTGTATTTAATCAAGATGATCAGGGGTCAAAAAGTTGTGATTATATGAGTAATAGTTCACCATTGTATTTTGCCAAAAATCTTGATTTAGGATCGGCAAATCTGCATGGAGCAACTATTAAAAATCAATGGTTAGTAGCGAGATGGCGTGATAAGTTAATAAACATTATTGGGATTGATAGTATACTGCTTCCAGGAGAACACAATCTTGAAAATATTTTGGCTGCTACGACAGCCGTTCTCCCTTTTGTACGGGAACCGGCAACTTTGGCAAAAACACTGGCAGAATTTCCTGGTGTTGCTCACAGATTAGAACGCGTCGGAGAATTTGCAGGAGTTAAATTTATAAATGACTCTAAAGGTACCAATGTAGAGGCGGCTAGTAAAGCCCTAGCTTCTTTTTCGGAACCGATTATTTTAATAGCTGGGGGCAAAGATAAAGGTTCAGATTTACGACAGTTTGCTAAAATTATCATAGGTTCCGGGGTAAAAAGAGTATATCTATTAGGAGAGGTTAAAAATAAATTGGCTCAGTGTTTAGAAGAACTCAGTTATTACCATTATGATTATGTAGATGATATGGATGAGGCTGTAAAATATAGTTATGAAACTAGTACTTCAGGTGATGTGATACTACTTAGCCCTGGATGTGCTAGCTGGGATATGTATCAAAGTTTTGAACAGCGAGGGAATCATTTTAAACAGATAGTCAATTCTATCCGGGGGTGAATGATATGAATAAAAAACAATCTTCACCCGATTTTATACTTTTTGCTGTCACTATGCTATTGGTTGCTTTCGGTTTGGTTATGGTGTTTAGCTCAAGTGCTGTTATTTCTCAGGTTGAACGAGATGACACATATTATTTTTTACGTCGGCAAGCCTTTTGGGCTGCACTAGGTGTTTTGGGCATGTATTTAACCAGCAGAATTAGTTATTGGAAATGGAAATTATTAGCCACTCCTATTTTAGCGGTAAATTTTATACTATTGTTAGCCGTTTTTATTCCTGGATTAGGTGTGCAAGTTTATGGAGCTGAACGGTGGTTAGGAATCGCCGGTATTACTATACAACCTTCAGAATTCACAAAAATCGCCTTGATTCTATTTATATCAACATTAATGACATCTACTAGAAATGCTGCTTCTCATGGAAAAACACTTTTGTTAGCCTTAGTCGTGTTAGGGATTAGTTGTGGGCTGATATTACTTCAACCTGATATGGGTACAACTGTAGCCATTGGTTCTACGATAATGTTGGTGATTTTTGTCGCTGGTATGAAACTCTCTCATATTGTTGGTTTGGCTAGTTTAGTAATACCTGCAACTGTTGCCTTAATATTTAGTGAAGAATATCGTAGAAAGAGATTTTTATCTTTTTTAAACCCATGGGAAGACCACTTAGAAAGCGGTTACCAAGTTATACAATCACTGTATGCTTTAGGACCTGGAGGCCTTGTGGGTGCAGGTTTAGGCAGAAGTAGACAAAAGTTTTTTTACCTACCTGAACCGCACAATGACTTTATTTTTGCAGTAATAGGAGAAGAATTAGGATTCATAGGAGCCAGTACTGTTATTGTACTGTTTTTTATTTTCATATGGCGAGGTCTAAAGACTGCTATGGGCTCACCTGATCTGTTTGGAACATTAATGGCAACTGGTATCACAACAATGGTAGGACTACAAGCATTCATGAATATAGGGGTAGTAACTGCATTTATTCCAGTTACTGGCATAAATTTGCCATTAATTAGTGCTGGTGGTTCATCTTTATTTTTAACTATGAGCGCTGTTGGAATACTTCTCAATATATCAAAGCATAACCAATTGTAATTGTTTGAGAGATCATTGCTATCAACATTTAAATTAAACTGAGCTTTTTTGGAGGTTATAGTTATGAAAGTTCTTGTAACAGGAGGTGGAACCGGAGGGCATATTTATCCGGCCTTAGCCGTAATAAAAGAACTGTTTTCTCGTGAAGATATTGCCCCGGAAATATTATATGTAGGAACTAGTGGTGGAATGGAGGCAAATATTATACCTGATAAAGGGTTAGACTTTACTACTGTTACTGTCCGGGGCTTAAAAAGATCTATTGATTTTGGACAAATATATTTTGCTAGAGATTTTTTAAAAGGATTAATTCAGTCACGGAAAATTATTTCAAAGTTTCAGCCAGATGTGGTACTTGGAACAGGTGGATATGTTTGTGGTCCTGTCCTTATAGCAGCTAAAATGTCCAAAATTCCCACTGTAATCCATGAACAAAATGTGATACCGGGAATAACTAATAAATTGCTGGCAAGAGTCGTAGATTATACTTGTGTCAGCTTTCCTGAATCTAAAAGTTATTTTCAAAAATCTAAAAAATTATTAGTGACTGGAAATCCTAGAGCGCAAGAAATATCCAGTAGAGATTACTCAGGAGCTAAAGAACAGTTTAGTTTAAATTCAAATTTAAAAACTTTGTTAATTGTTAGTGGCAGTCGAGGGGCTAAAGTGATAAATGAAACTGTTCTGGAAATATTGCCTGAATTAATATATGACTCTAATATACAAGTGATTTATGTGACAGGAGAAGAATACTATGTACGTGTGAAAGAGGAGATGAATGAATCTATTTCCGATTCACAGCGTGAGAGAGTTTTCATTCACCCTTACTTAGCTGATCTCCCGGCTGCTATTGATTGTGCTGATCTAGTTATTAGCAGAGCTGGGGCAACCACTTTAGCGGAATTGACAGCTGCAGGGAAACCGGCAATATTAATTCCTTCTCCCAATGTAACTAATGATCATCAAAATAAAAATGCTAAAATCTTGGGTGACCGTGGAGCCGCCCAGGTAATAACCGAAAGTCAATTACAATCAAAACAGTTTTTATATTTGCTTCAAAATCTGTTAACAGATGATAATAAATTAGCTGAAATGAGTAATCAAAGCTTTAAACTAGGTTATCCTGAAGCTGCTTCTCATATCAGTGATTTACTTATCTCACAAAAATAATTTTTTATCTGGACAAGCAAGGTTGTGACATCAAAATAGTTTGATGCATATCATAAACCAAGATAAGTCAAACAAAATGTTGATTAGGAATGGTTACTCATTAATACTTTAATTGTTGTCAATTGGGGGTGCAAAAGTGTGTAAATTTATAGTATCGGGTAAAAGACCTTTGTCTGGGAAAATCAAAATTCACGGAGCTAAGAATTCAGCACTCCCTTTGCTGGCAGGTTCTCTGTTGTCCAGTGAATCTGTAATTTTAAGGGATATTCCCCGGCTCAGGGATGTTAGGGTAATGGTTCAGATCATTGAAAGTTTGGGAGGGAATATTACAGATACTGGAGAAGAGCTCTATATTGATGTTAGTGATTTGACTACAGGTACTATTCCCATGAACTTAATGAGAGAAATGCGCTCTAGCATAGTTTTATTAGCTGGCGTATTACACAATGTAGGATGGGTTAAAGTATTTCCGCCAGGAGGATGCGCTATAGGTGAAAGACCGATAGATTTGCATTTGAAAGGTTTGGAACAACTAGGGTGTGAAATAACGCAAGATGAAGAGTCGGTAATAATAAGCGCTCCTAGAGGGTTGTATGGTGCCACTATCAAAATGGAATATCCTAGTGTTGGTGCTACAGAAAATTTAATTATGGCTGCTGCTAAAGCTAAGGGAGTTACTAAAATAATTAATCCGGCTAAAGAACCTGAAATTCAAGATTTAGCTGATTTTATTAACTCAATGGGCGGTGAAGTTATAGGTGCTGGCACTAATAAGATAACAGTTAAAGGAAAAAGAGAACTTCATGGTACAGATCACCGGATTATTTTTGATAGAATAGTTGCCGGTACTTATATGACTGCAGCCGCTATAACAGGCGGTGAAATCACCTTGACTAATATAGTTCCTGAACATGTGCAAAAAGTCGTCGAGGTTTTGAAGAGATGCGGTGCTCAAGTAATTATGGGAGACAAAAATGTAACAGTTTCCGCTAAAGGAATAAACCTCATTTCACCTGGAAAAATTGAAACTGAACCTTACCCGGGGTTCCCAACAGATATGCAGCCTCAGTTAATGGCTCTTAGTAGTGTAGTTACTGGTAATACGGTGATAAATGAAAATATTTTTGATGGTAGATTTAAACATGTACCAGAATTACGAAAAATGGGTGCAAATATCAAAGTAGACAATAAAAAGGCGACTATTTTGGGAAGCTCTGGATTGACAGGAACTATAGTAACAGCTTCTGATCTTAGAGCTGGAGCAGCTTTGATTTTAGCTGGTTTATCAGCTGAAGGAGTTACTGTTGTGGAAGACAATGACCATATTGATCGGGGGTATCAGTCTTTTGATACTGATTTAGTTACATTAGGAGCTGCAATTGATAGAATAAATAGTCCTAATGAAATGTTCTTAAGAAATGGAAACGCCTAATTGGTAATTAGGCGTTTTTCTGGAGGTATTTCATGGACAATCATAATCATTATAAGCAAAAAAGGAGTCAAAACAAGACAAAAACCACAAAAATTAGGCCTAAAAAGACAATTTGGGTAATTTTTCTCATTTGTTTAGGTCTATTTACCCTTGTTTTTATTGCAACTTCTAGCTATTTTAAAATTAATGAATATAAAATTTACGGAAATAATCAGATTTCAGATCAAAAGATTATTTCTATAGTTGAAGAACAGAGGTTAAATTATTGGTTGTTAAATAAAGATCAACTGCACGAAAACTTAAAAGAAGTGCACTGGATAGATGAGGTGGTGAAACTAACCAAGGACTTTCCTAATACTGTACAAATTGAAATTTCGGAAAGAAAAGAAACTGCTGTAATATCCGCAAATAAACAAGATCAGTTTTATACTCTGGCTAGTGATTTGGTTGTACTTGATAAAATTGACGAAAATTCTAACGAATTTCCTGAAATTACAGGTATTGTAGCAGATTTTGGCGAAATAAGAAGAGGAGAAAATCTTTACCAAAATGAGTCAGAAACTACAACTGAAATTTTTAATGCAATTAATGATTATGAAATAGATAATATAGATGAGATTCAATTTACTGAGACAACTAGTGAAGAAAAAGAAATAGTATTGTATTTGCATAACGGAAGCAAAGTAAAGATGGGATATTTGGAAGAAATAGATGAAAAATTTTATGCCCTAAGTCAATTAAAAGCTGAATTATTACAAGCAGATGATGACTACTACTTAGATCTTAAGGTCCCCGAATATCCAGTACTTAGTCAACAAGAGAGTGAAGATGATTAAGAATAGTAATATTAACATTTAGTTTTATCACAGCCTAAAAGTTAACTGTGAATCGATACTATTTTAATAGTTTTAGGCGCTGTTATATTCTGTTGTTGATAACTAAACTCTTCGATTTCACATCCAATGTTTCGGATTGGTACATCTAAAACTCCCA
>CAZKUS010000031.1:0-13588 GCA_964556025.1 uncultured Clostridia bacterium
GGGAGCGCAAGCTCCTGGGAGAGTAGGTCTTCGCCGGGCTTTTTTGTGTTTTTTTATTACTAAGGCTGTGTTAAATTTGAATGTTGATAGTAATAGAATTATTAATTGAACGTATTATGCGGGTTTGATAATACATTTTAATTCCCTGTTTGGAAGTTTTAGATGTATCAAACTTAAGCATCTTAAGTGAGATTAATATTCTATTGCTATCAATAACAGAATATAAAAACGCCATTACTAAATATAATAATATTTATCTGGTAACAATAATTACTGTATGATTATATTAATATCGATTTTAAAGTATTTTGATAAGGCGCTGTTATAGTTACCAACACTTAATTTTAATACAGCCTATTAAAAAAATGTCTCAAATACTACTACACCGCTTGTATAGGACGGATAATCAATGACAAAGGATTCTTTGAGTAAGGGGATTATTGTATTAGGTTCAGGTATGGCTTTAACTAGACTGATGGGTTTAGGTTATCGCCTAATCTTACCTAATATTATAGGCTCTGAAGCCATGGGACTTTATGGTATTGCTTATACTGTTTATTCTATGTTATTAACACTTTCCATGGCTGGAATTCCTGTAGCTATTTCAAAATTGGTTAGCTATGAGCTATCTATAGCTAGACCAGATTATGCAATTAAAATTATTAAGTTAACTTTTTTTATAGTGCTTTTTTTGGGCACTTTTTTTTCCATACTATTGTATTTAACATCTGATTTTATTGCTATTCAAATTATAGGTGATACTCGTGTTTCTGTAGGTTTGAAAGCAATTTCACCTGCTATCTTGTTAACTGGATTTATATCAATTTTGCGAGGATATTTTCAAGGTTGCCAAAAAATGAAATATACTGCTTATAGTCAATTGATAGAACAGCTTTTCAGAGTAATTGGCATTATAATATTAGCTACTGTATTATACAATTTTGGAGTTGAATATGCGGCGGCTGGGGCAGTTTTTGGTAATGTTGTTGGCACAGTTGGTGCAGTGATTTATTTAGTATGGGTATATTTTTTTGTGTTTGAATTACATCAAAATTCAGTTGTTACATCAGAACAACAAGTAAATCCTGTTTATCAAAATAGAGGGTATAGAGGTTTTCAAAAGACAGACTTAGGTGATAGTAAAAAGAATAATATTATTAATAAGCTGATTGAAAGTAAGATATTAGCTAAAAGAATTGTTCTTTTAACTGTACCTGTTATCATTGGAAGCGCCATTATGCCTATAACAAATTTAATAGATGCAGTACTAGTCGTAAATCGATTAGTAGAAGCAGGGTTTTCACTAAAAGAAGCTACTTCAAACTATGCTTATTTAACTCAATATGCTGCACCTCTAATCATGTTTCCTACTACAATTGGTATAGCTTTCTCCACAGCTTTGGTACCTGCTATTTCAGAAAATTTAGCCAACCGTCATTACACCAAGATAATATCGAGGATTGATTTTGTTATAAAAATAGTCATCATAATTGGATTACCAGCTTCCACTGGTTTATTAGTTATGGCTAACCCTGTTATAAATTTAATTTTCCCAGGTGCAGATCAAGCTGTGACACCTTTGAGACTACTTTCACCAACTGTAGTGTTTTTAATTTTAAAACATACTACTACCGGTATTCTTCAAGGTTTAAATCACGCTGATATACCTGTAAAAACTTTATTGATTGGAGTATTACTAAAAACTGCAATAACGTATTGGTTTACTGCCGTACCAGGCATTAATATAAAAGCTGCTGCAGTAGGAACGGTTCTTTTTTATTTAGTTGGAAGTTTGATAAATAGTTGGTTTGTAGCTAAACTCTGTGATATTAAACTTTTTTCGTGGAAGTTAATATTTAAATCTATGATTTTAAGTGTATTAATAAGTGGCATAGCATTTTTATTACAATCATTGTTAACTCATTTTTTTATACATCAGATAGCTACATTATTAAGTATTTTTGTTGCTATTGCGGTATATATATTTGGATTAATATTTACTAAAACAATTACTGTTGAGGAGTTGAACTTGATACCGGGAATTGGAAGTAAATTGACAGATTATATAAAAAATCGCTATTAAAGTCATTAAATATATGACTTTAATAGCGATTTTTAAAAAACAAACAAGCTAATCCAATAATTTCCATTATCTTAATTTTGATCATTTTCCTGTTATTCTAAGTCAGTTCTTTCTATTGTAATAGTTCTTTCCAAATCATTTCCTTGGTTATCTTCTGTGCTAATATGAAATTCGTTTTCATGTGAATCTAGTTCTACTGGAATAGATACTTCACTTCCAGCTGGATATGACTGTGGTTCACCATCTATTCTGATTCTTTTAATATAGTTATTACTCCAAAAAGTTATTTCAGCAGTATTTTCATCAGTAGTGTCAGGATAATCTATTTCAGGGGGGCTTCTGTCAACTATAACATTTAGCTCTGTCAAAAGTGGTTCCCAAATATCTGTTTCGATCTCTAAATCGATTCCTGTTCGGCGCTCAGGAGTTAATTCAACTTCCACAGTACCATCTTCTCCAGTTTTTGAAAGTTCCTCTTCATTCTGGACTATAGGTAAATCATTCATAGGATTATCTTCAAAATCTGTTACTTCTATTGTGACGATATTTTCTAGATCATAATATAGGTCTTTTGGTGCAGAGGAAACTTGTGGCTCTTCTACATAGATGTTTCCTACTTGATAATCTTGACCAGATAAAGTAGCCATTACATTAAAAGACGTTTCTTCATTTCCTCTGCCTCTTCTTGCAGGAAGAGCAGATAACTTGAATTCGTGTGTTTCTCTATTTTCATCAACATTAGTTCTAGAAAAAACTATTGGAGATGCATCACCTTTTGAAAAGTACATTTTTCCTGAAACTGGTTCTTCTGTAACAGGGTGCAAAAGCTCTACCTCTAAATCAGTTATAAAATGAGATGATATAATCTCTGGCTCTACATTTAATTTAGGTAATTCTGAATCTAGAGAAAGACTTCCATATTTACCTGATTCATCTAAAGCATGAATTTCTAAGCTTTCTTTAGGTTCATTGCCGGTAACTTCTAATTCAAATCTATTGTCTTCTAACTGTTCTATCTCATGTAATTTTCCATTGTCTAAATAAAAGTTTATATCATTGAAGTTTGAGTAATTGTTTTTATTAGTACTACTATTGTCATAAGAACTATTTGAGTCAACTTGTTCAATATCTTCTATTTTTATTTCAACAGTATTTTGTACTCCTACCCCAACAACCTCTTGGGTACTTGACAATTCTAGCCCTTCCTCTTTAACAGCCGTGAACTTTTCAGTCCAATGTGCTGCCAATTCAGGTTTTCGATCCGGATAACTTGATAAATTTAGAACTACTAAATCAAGAGTTTTTCCAGTTGTAAAATCTTCTGGCAAAGATAGTAGGAAAGTTCCATCATATACAGGGCCGTAGCGCCCATCTCTACTAACGGAAGCTTTTTCTTTTAATTCGTTGACTTTAAGATCTTCATTTTCAATAAACTCTTCCGGTTCGGGCGCTTCTTCAAATAGTAATATCAAGGAATCTTCCTCAGGTCGATTGTTATTTAATATCGTCACATTACTATCATCCTTAGATGTTAAAAACTGGTTATATGTATCTACTTGTAAACCTGAAACTGTAATTTCTTCCTCTTCCTCAGTAAACAAACTACCATTAGGTGAGTATACCCTAAAACTAATGTTGATTTCTCCTGCATATTGAGTTTTGTAAATATGATTATTGTCGTTATCATCCGTATCATCAAAATCTAACTCTCGCCAAGTTTCATGAATACCAGATCCACTGATTTTATAATAAAGGTTGCCAGCCGGGGAATTTCGGTCATCATCTAAAATTTCCACTTCATTTAAATCAATTTTTTCCCCAGGAGCGAGTCTATTTGGTAAATTTTCAAGTCTCAAACTACGATCGTTATGAATCCTAAAAACTTTTTCTCCACAAGCGTTTTTGTCCCTATCTTTGAAATGCAAATTTGCTCTACCTGTCTGTAAAAAAGTTATTGTGTCCCTAAAATTAATATCTCCTTCTGAACCAACTGTTTGTTTTCTGTTATTATGATAATCTATATCCTGTAACTCAAATTCCAGGTTGTCTGCATCTACTTGAGAAGTACCCATATATACTTCAGGTTTAAAGTCAAAAGGTTCTTCACTTACAGGGGTATGGGGTAGTTTCGCTCTGAGAGGTCGGTTAGGAATTTCTTCTAAATGGTCTACACCGTCTATAATGATAGTAGGTTCAGCATTTAAAGGATCAGGTAGATAAAAATGAAAATATCCTCTACTACTAGTTGTTTCATTTGCTTCTATTTCTGTAAGATCTACTTGTGCATCTTCTATAGGTTCTTCTTTATAATCTAAAATTTGAGCATCAATAATTAATGGAAACTCATTTTCATCTTCAAAGTCTATTGAAGTTAAATTTTGTTCTGATGCTAAGTCTCCTTCGAAGTTTAAGTCATATACAACTCTGAAAACTTCCCTATCTTCGTAACTCATTTGATCTCCATCTTCATCATATAATCTGACATAATATTTACCTACATCCAAATCGTGGACGGAAAAATCAAATTCACCAGAAGTTGTAGCCCAGTCCCTTACCTCTTCATCTGTTTTTTCATTCCATAACTCTATTTGTACGAATTCTTCATATAGTTCTTCCTCATCGGGTAAAAATAATTGTACATCCAAATCATAAACTTTATCATCTCCATAAATGTATATAGGATCATTTAGTGGAATAACTTCAAAATTATTTTGAGCATGTCCACTACTAGGATAGATAATAAATAAAGTACAGATTATTGCAATAAAAACCAATTTTACTGTTGTTAACTGTCTAAAATTAAGATTCACTGTTGATACCTCCTGTTAAGGTCAATTTTACACTATTTTTCCGGTTTAGAAAAGTTAAACTATTAATATGGCGGAGTATATGAATATAATTAATTTTATTCATTAGTTAATTCTACTGTTGTATCGTTAAGATGTAACTTCAACCCTACACAAAATTCGTTCAATCGAAGAATTCAGCTACCAACAACGGAGTATAATAGACTCGAATAATTACAGGAGCTGTTATATTTTATTGCTAACAATATTCAACTTTAACGAGTAAAAAAATAAAAATGTTATTGTATAGAGAAGATCATAAGTTAGTAAACAATGTTAGAAAATTAATTAATTTATATAGCAGGAATTTAGGTAGATATGAGAGAATATTTTTACAGCGAGCCAATTTTGAAAATTTAAATAATGTGTTAGTTGTACAGACTAATTTTAGAAAATTTGTTAACTTACAGTTTTTTTAAGTTATCAACAACAAAATATAACAGTTCATAGGAATATGTAAATTGATTATTGTAATAAAATTTGAACAACTTTAAAGGAGGAATTTTTACATGAACAATTATCAGCCGAATCAAATTAGAAATGTTGGAATTTGCTCTCATGGTGGCGCAGGAAAAACTTCTTTAACTGAAGCACTATTGTTCACTTCTGGTACCATTGATAGACATGGGAAAGTTGAAGATGGTACTACAACTACTGATTACGATAAAGAGGAAATTGACCGCAATGTAACAATTAATACAGCCATTGCACCATGTGAATGGAAAGAACATAAAATTAACCTGGTTGATACACCTGGTTACTTTGACTTTATAGGCGATGTTAAAAGTTCTCTAAGAGTTGTAGATGGTGCTCTAGTTGTTATTTGTGCTGCTTCTGGAGTAGAAGTCGGTACAGAACAAGTGTGGCAATATGCTGATGAAAATCAACTACCCAAAATGGTATTTGTCAATAAAATGGAAAGAGAAAATGCTAATTTTAGCCAGACTTTTGAACAGTTGAGAGAGCATTTTGGTGACAAAGTTGTTCCTGTTATGATTCCTATTGGTAGTGAAGATTCTTTTGAAGGTGTAATTAACTTGGTTACAATGAAAGCACTTTATCCTAAAGAAGATGGAAAAGGTAGTCAAGAACAAGAAATTCCTTCAGGATATCAAGATGAAGCCGAAGAATATCGTGAAATGCTCATGGAAGCTGTAGCTGAATGCGATGATGAGATGTTGGAGAAGTATCTTGAAGGTGAATCTTTGACTGAAGAAGAAGTTATTAATGGTGTAAAGCAATTCACTAAAGAAGGTATGCTTTCTCCTGTGTTATGTGGATCAGCCTTGCAGAATGTAGGTGTTGATGAACTTTTGGACTGCCTCACTTATTATATCCCCAATCCCGTGGAAGCTGATAGTTATCGAGCTATTAACCCTGAATCAGAAGAATTAACGGAAATAACTCCTTCTAAAGAAGAACCTTTCAGTGCTTTTGTTTTTAAAACTATAGCCGATCCTTATGTGGGAAGATTAAATTACTTTAGAGTTTATTCAGGTGAGCTTACTGATGATAAAGGTGCTTTAAATTCTTGCAATAATACTGAAGAGAGAATCGGTAAATTGTATTTTCTAAAAGGTAAAGAACAAATACCAGTAAATAAAGTTTCAGTTGGTGATATTGCTGCTGTTAGTAAATTACAAAAAACATCCACTGGACACACTCTAACCAGTACTGAACAACCAGTGAAACTGCCTGATATAGAATTCCCTGAACCAGTAATGTCATTTGCTGTGGTAACTAAGGACAGGGGCGATGAAGAAAAAGTAGGTACTAGTTTATCTAAATTTTTGGAAGAAGATCCTATATTGAAACTGAAAAAAAATGAAGAGACAAAAGAAACATTGATTTCTGGAATGGGAGAATTACAGTTAGAAATTGTAATGGCTAGAATGCAGAAAAAATACGGAGTAGATGTAGATTTGAAAACTCCCAAAGTTCCTTACAAAGAGACAATAACTAAAACAGTGAATGCGGAAGAAAAATATAAAAAACAATCCGGTGGTAGAGGACAGTACGGGCATGTAATAATTGAATTTTCACCATTAACTGAAGGTCAGTACTTTGAATTTGACAATAATATTGTAGGTGGTGTAATCCCTAAAACTTATATTCCGGCAGTAGAAAAAGGTATTTTAGAAGCTATGGAAACTGGAATACTAGCTGGATATCCGGTGATAGATATTAAAGCGAATTTATATGACGGTTCGCATCACAGTGTAGATTCATCAGAAATGGCTTTTAAAGTTGCCGGTGCTAACGCATTTAAAAAAGGTATGAAGCAAGCGGATCCTGTACTATTGGAACCAGTTATGGAAGTAGAAGTTAAAGTACCTGAGAAATTTATGGGAGATGTTATGGGAGATTTAAATAGTAAACGGGGTAAGATTCAAGGTATGGACCCTGAAGGAGATTACCAGATAATCAGGGCTTATGTTCCACAGGCAGAGATGTTGAAATATGCTATTGATCTCCGTTCGATTGCCCAAGGTAGGGGGACATTCTCTTCCCGGTTAAGTCATTACGAACAGGTACCAGAAGAGGTTAAGGATGAAATAATCGAAGCTGCTGCCACAGAAGCTGAAAGTTAAGCCAGTAATGTAAAATAGTAAATTGACTAAAATGAGCTATTCCATAAAACGGGGTAGCTCATTTTAATATGGTTTAGTTTAGAGCTATAAAATATATAACAGCATCTATAATTAAATTTAATATGATTTGCTATAATAGGTAAGAGAATTTATAATTATTCTATAATATATCATAAACTGACTAAGACTAATCACATATTATCTGAGAAAAGCATTAAATATAACAGTGTCAATCAATAAATTTAGGTACCTACCTTGGAGGTGTCATGTTTTGCAGAAATTAAAAATTGGCGTGATTTTCGGAGGGAAATCCGGAGAGCATGAAGTCAGCTTAAAATCCGCACGTTCTGTTATTAAAGCCTTAGATAAAGAAAAATTTGAAATTATTCCTATCGGGATTCGTAAAAACGGAGAGTGGATTTCGGGAAGAGATCCTTTAGCCGAGTTAGAAACGGGAGAAAATAGAAATGATAATTTCGTTGTAACTATGATGCCAGATCCTTCCAATAAAGGGGTTTGGCGTTTAGATCCATTTAAAAAATTAACTGATATTGACGTGATCTTTCCAGTTCTTCACGGGACTTATGGGGAAGACGGTACTATTCAAGGTTTTTTTGAGATGTGTAATATTCCGTATGTAGGTTCTGGAGTTATAGGATCTTCACTGGCTATGGATAAAATAATGATGAAAAGAATACTTGAATGTAGAGGTTTACAAGTAGCTAATTACTTTACTTTGAAAAGAACTAATTGGGAAAATGATAGAGAGGAACAAGTAGCTCAAATTGAAAGAAATCTATCTTACCCTATGTTCGTTAAACCAGCTAATTTAGGCTCTAGTGTGGGAATATCCAAAGTTAAAGAACGTAAGGAATTATACCTAGCTATTGATATAGCTTGTCAGTATGATATGAAATGTTTAGTGGAAGAATATATCCCTGGAAGAGAAATAGAGCTGAGCATTATAGGAAACGATAATCCTAGAGCTTCGGTTCTTGGAGAAGTTATTCCTGCCAATGAATTTTACGATTATAGTTCAAAGTACTTGGATGATAGAAGTGAATTAGTCATTCCAGCACAGCTATCTAAAAAGCTAAGCGAAAAAACTCGCCAGATAGGGATAGAAGCTTATCAATTACTGGAGTGCTTTGGTTTATGTCGTGTAGATTTTTTTGTATTAGAAGAACAAGAAGAAGTATATCTAAATGAATTGAATACTATGCCGGGTTTCACGGAAATAAGTATGTATCCTAAATTATGGATAGAATCAGGTATGTCATACCAGCAATTATTAACAGAATTAGTCGAATTGGCTTTGCATAGACAGGAAGAACAGGACAGAAACTCAACAGAATTTCCAGGGGATTAATATGACTTCCTTAAAATGCTCAGTTTAAATTGATAGTATGACAGGTATAAAATTTTCAAGTGAACTTTTAAGATGGGTTTGAGAGTTTTTAAATGCTTGTACTAGTAACTTAAGTGTAGTAAAATCAGACTTGAATGAAGGGATTAGTAAATATGTAATAAGTATAAATGGAGGGATATTATGAACATAGACAAGGGAACGGATACTGTAAAGCAAGGTATGGCCCAAATGCAAAAGGGTGGAGTGATTATGGATGTTACCAATCCGGAACAGGCAAAAATAGCTGAAAATGCTGGCGCAGTAGCTGTGATGGCTTTAGAAAAAGTTCCAGCTGATATTAGAGCAGGTGGAGGCGTAGCCCGCATGGCTGATCCTGAAGTTGTTAAAAAAATCATGGAAGCTGTTAGTATTCCGGTTATGGCTAAAGCGAGAATTGGACACTTCGTGGAAGCGAGAATTTTAGAAAGCTTGGGAGTAGACTATATTGATGAAAGCGAAGTCCTTACTCCTGCCGATGAATATTACCACATAGACAAAAACCAGTTTACTGTGCCTTTTGTATGTGGGGCCAGAAACTTGGGTGAGGCTTTGAGAAGAATTGGTGAAGGTGCTGCTATGATGAGAACTAAGGGAGAAGCAGGAACTGGGAACGTAGTGGAAGCTGTAAGACATATGAGAACTGTTATGGATGGAATTAGAAAGGTTCAAAATATGCCTAATGATGAATTAATGACTGAATCTAAAAATATAGGAGCTCCATATGAACTAATGAAACAAGTAAAAGAGCAAGGACGTTTACCTGTAGTTAATTTTGCTGCTGGAGGTGTGGCTACACCTGCTGATGCTGCTTTGATGATGCAATTAGGTGCTGATGGCGTTTTTGTCGGTTCCGGAATTTTCAAATCAGGAGAACCGGAGAAGAGAGCTAGAGCTATAGTAGAAGCTACTTTAAATTATGATGATTATGAAATTTTGGCTAATGCATCTGCTGGACTGGGTGATGCCATGGTAGGAATAAATGTTTCAGATTTGGATGAACAGGATAGAATGCAGGATCGTGGTTGGTAATGAAGATAGGAGTTCTAGCTTTACAAGGGGCAGTTACTGAACATATGAATATGTTATCTCGATTGGGAGTAGATCCAGTTGCAATTAAACATCCCAACCACTTTAACAATATCTCTGGCTTGATTATTCCCGGTGGTGAAAGCACTACAATTAATAAACTTATCAGGAACTTAAACTTGTACGAGCACATATGGATCATGTCCCAGAGCAACCTTCCCATCATGGGTACTTGTGCTGGCTTAATAACATTAGCTAGTGAAGTAGAAGAAGGATACCCTGAACCGCTGAATATATTGGATATTAAAGTTAAGAGAAATGCATCCGGTAGGCAAGTAGATAGTTTTGAAACAGAATTAAAAATACCAGAAATAGGAACAGATCCTTTTAAGGCAGTGTTTATTAGAGCACCATATATTGTAAATGTTGGGAAAAATGTAACTGGATTGGCCTATTTCCAGGATAAAGTGACAGCAGTAAAGGAAAGTAATGTACTTGCATGTTCTTTTCACCCGGAATTGACAGATGATACCAGGATTCATGAATATTTTCTTTCTTTGACACCTTGATTTTTACTACTACTCTTAGTATAATTATAACTTAACAGGTTAACGTATTAATAAATACAAAATTGCTATAAAATTAAATTGAAACCGTAGAAGGGGAATAGTAGCTACTGAATGATCAACAGAGAACCGGTGGTTGGTGAAAACCGGTGGTCTTCGGTCAGTTAATCCACCCCTGAGGGAACTGCCGAACTCTGGTATTATTGGTGTCTATTTGATACTGGTTAGTAAGTAATTACGTGACCGGGCGTTATCCGGATAGAGTTGGGGCATATTTGGCCCAACTAGGGTGGCAACGCGAGATAACCCTCGTCCCTATATAGGTGACGGGGGTTTTTTGTAACTAAAATATCATGAAGAAGGGGGAAAATTATGTTAGATGTAAAGTTTATCAGAAACAATTCTGCACAAGTAAAAGAAGCTTGTCGGCAAAAAGGTGAAGATGATCATGTAGATCAGGTACTGGAATTAGATGAACAAAGAAGAGAAATATTGGCTGAAGTTGAACAATTAAAAAACAAGAGAAACACTGTTTCTAAAGAGATTGGAGAATTGAAAAAACAGGGAGAAGACGCTGAAGAAAAAGTGGTAGAAATGAAAAAAGTGTCTGATCAAGTGAAAGAGATGGATGATAAAGTAAAAGAAATTGATGAACAACTGAATTATCATTTACTATGTATTCCTAACATACCACATCCTGATGTTCCTGTAGGGGAAGATGATGAAGATAATCAGGTGGTAAAACAGGTGGGAGAAGCACAATTGCAGGATTACTTTAAACCTCACTGGGAAGTAGCTGAACAATTAAATTTATTGGATTTTCAAAGAGCAGGCAAGATAACCGGTACAAGATTTGTAAACTATATGGGTGATGCAGCTCGTCTTGAAAGAGCTTTGATTAACTTTATGTTAGATCTACATATCAGTGAACACGGATATGTAGAGATGATGCCACCATTTATTGCTAATCGCGATACCATGACAGGAACAGGGCAGTTGCCAAAGTTTGAAGATGATATGTACAAATTGGAAGAGTTAGAGTATTTTCTGATTCCCACTGCTGAAGTACCATTGACTAATTTGTATCGAGATGAAATTATGTCAGGAGAAAGGCTGCCATTGTATTTAGCTGCATTTACTCCTTGCTTTCGTAAGGAAGCTGGTGCACATGGCCGTGATACAAGAGGACTTATTCGGCAGCATCAATTTAATAAAGTTGAAATGGTTAAATTTGTAGAACCAGAGACTTCATATCAAGAGCTTGATAGTTTGGTAGAAAATGCCGAAAAAGTACTGCAATTATTGGAACTGCCTTATCAAATTTCATTAATGTGTGCGGGAGATTTAGGTTTTGCTGCGGCTAAGAAGTACGACTTAGAAGTGTGGCTTCCCAGTTATAATACTTATCGAGAAATATCATCGTGTAGTAATTTTGAAGATTTTCAAGCTAGAAGAGCAAATATTAGATACCGCCCTGAAGAAGGCGGTAAAGCTAGATATGTGCATACCTTGAATGGTTCCGGATTAGCCGTGGGTAGGACAGTGGCAGCAATATTAGAGAATTACCAAAATCCCAACGGTACTGTAACTATACCGGAAGTATTACGCCCGTATTTTGGTGGACGGGAAAGAATTCAGTAATTTTGTTTAAATTTTATAATTTGGTTTGACACTGATATATCCCTGTGTTATACTTTTTAATGTCCTTTGGGACGTATTAAAAACAATAAACCTTTGGAGGGGTGGCCGAGTCCGGCTTAAGGCGCTGGACTTGAAATCCAGTGACACTCTTCGAGTGCCGGGGGTTCGAATCCCTCCCCCTCCGCCAGTAAGGTTATAGGTGATATTGGTAAAGACGCGGAGAGATGGCCGAGTATGGCTGAAGGCGCTCGCCTGCTAAGCGAGTAGACGGGCTGATCCCCGTCTCGAGGGTTCAAATCCCTCTCTCTCCGCCAATTTTGCCCATGTGCGCCCGTAGCTCAGTCCGGATAGAGCAACTGACTACGAATCAGGAGGCCGGAGGTTCAAATCCTCCCGGGCGCACCACTAATAAATCAATTATTGAATACATATCCAGGCAAAGGCCTGGTATTTTTTCTGCCAATCCTTTACAATATCTTATTACTGTAATATAATTATGTATTGTCAAAGGGATTATTAAATAAAATAATTGTAGGGAATTATTTACAGAAAGAAGGTTAAATATGTCAGAACAGTTAACTGTTTCTGATGAGTCTTGGATGAGTATAGCTTTACATGAAGCCCAACAAGCTTATGAACAAGGAGAAGTCCCTATAGGTGCTGTTGTAGTGAAAGGTAATAATGAGATAGCTAGAGCACATAATCTGAGAGAAACTTGGCAGGACGCTACAGCCCATGCAGAGCTAATTGCTATACGACGTGCGAGTACCCGGTTAGGGGGTTGGCGTCTTCATGAATGCACTATATATGTCACTGTGGAACCTTGTCCTATGTGTGCCGGGGCAATTGTACAATCTCGCTTGAATAGAGTAGTCTTTGGAGCACTGGATCCAAAGGCATGGGGAAATTTAACCATAGAACAATTATTGAATAACCCCGAACTAAATCATCGAGTAACAGTAGTTGAAGGTTGTTTAAAATCAGAATCAGCACAATTAATAAAGGACTTTTTTCGACGGTTGAGAGAATAATAAATTAGTATTAGGCAATAATTAAGGTGGAGAGATGGCCGAGCTTGGCTTAAGGCGCTCGACTCGAAATCGAGTAGGTAGCGGTCCTGCCTCGAGGGTTCGAATCCCTCTCTCTCCGCCAATAAAAAATAGAAACTTTAGTGATTTTTGTAAATCATTAATTTGATATTGCATATTCAGCAAAATCAGTTATAATAGAAATTGCGTGGAGAGATGGCCGAGTATGGCTGAAGGCGCTCGCCTGGAAAGCGAGTAGACGGGTAGAGCCCCGTCTCGAGGGTTCGAATCCCTCTCTCTCCGCCATTATTTAACTCTATTACATGGATTATGTAAACAGTATGTCTGGCCGTGCTAGACGGGGAGGTAGCGGTGCCCTGTACCTGCAATCCGCTATAG
>CAZKUS010000032.1:0-13580 GCA_964556025.1 uncultured Clostridia bacterium
ATCATTAGAATAAAAGGGACTGACAAAGGAATTGCTCTTACTGTAGATGGCAATTCAAGTTATGTACATCTAAATCCTAGTAAAGGCGGCCAAATAACAGTTTGTGAAGCTGCTCGTAATTTGGCAGTGACTGGTGCAACACCCTTGGGGATTACTAACTGCTTAAATTTCGGAAACCCTGAAGATCCGGAAATTTACTATCAATTAGAACAAGCAATTTCCGGAATGAGTGAAGCGGCCAAAGCACTAGAAGTTCCTGTAACTGGAGGTAATGTCAGTTTATATAATGACGGTGAACACGGAGAAATAAAACCCACTCCCGTCGTTGGAATGGTAGGATTATTACCTGATATAAACAAGTTGTGCCCGCGCGAATTTCAGCATGACCAAGATACTATAGTTCTATTAGGCCAAACTAGTGAAGAATTCGGAGCTTCGGAGTTGGCAAATATGTTAAGCCGTTATACAGATAATTACTCTTCTACAGCGGAAAAAACAGAACTTGACTTTGATCCAATATGTAAACTAAATGAGACGGTTCCAAGTATAGATCTACAAGAAGAACGATGTTTGCAGCAATTTTTAACCAATGCTATTAATAAAAAACTGATCAACTCTGCTCAAGACTTGTCAGAAGGTGGCCTCAGTATGGCTTTGGCTAAAAGTGCAGTTTGTTCAGGTTTAGGAGCTAATATCAAGTTAGATAATAGAATGGATTTGACTACATGGCTCTATTCAGAATCCCAGTCTCGAGCAATAATTACAATTCCAGATGATAAGTATGCTGAAACAATTCAACTTATAAATAATCATAATTTACAATACGAGAAAATTGGTAAAGTCACAAAACAAGATAATTTACAATTTTCGTGGAAAAATAGAGTGATAGATTTAAGCGTAAACCAACTATTTAAAGCATGGAATCAAGCTATTCCCCAGTTTATGCAATGATCATGGTTCAATAGCAATTTAGAGCAAAATTTTAGACATATTGACAGATAATCTTTATAGCTTATTGAAAAAACTTTTTCAATAAGCTATAATATATCGAAATACTTTAATAGCTTAATGTATCCTTAGCATAAGTGTGAACAAAGTTTAATACTGATAAACTTTACTAAAGGCAAAACAAAGGATTGATTATTATGGATAAAAGAACTTTAAATTTACCAGATAATGCCACAATTGCTTTTAAAGTGGGGACTAGTACAATAACTTACCCTAATGGTAAACTAAACCTAAATTACTGTGATAAACTGGTCAGACAGCTTTCTGACCTAGTAAATCAAGGTAAGCAAGTGGTATTGATTTCATCGGGTGCAATCGGTGCAGGTTTAGGTAAATTGAATTTGACGGAAAAACCCGAATCTACTTCTGGTAAGCAAGCTTTAGCTGCAGTGGGTCAAGGAATTTTAATTCATCATTTTGAAAAACTATTTGCAGAATACGGTCACACCATTGCTCAAATTTTGCTGACTCGTGATGATATTGCCAACAGAAAAAGCTATCTCTACGCCAGAGAAACAATAACCACTCTGTTAGATTATGGTGTCATACCAATAATCAATGAAAATGATACAGTAGCAACTGATGAAATAGAATTCGGTGATAATGACACATTAAGTGCTTTAGTCGCTAGTACGATTAACGCGGATTTACTCGTACTTATGTCTGATATCGATGGTTTATACACCAGTGATCCTTATAAAGACCCTAATGCTCAATTTATTTCCGAAGTCAAAAAAATCACACCGGAAATCGAAGCACTTTCAGATCTTTCCCATGATGCCAGGGGAACAGGAGGAATGACAAGCAAAATTCAAGCTGCCAAAATTGCAACCAGTTCCGGGGTGTCCATGGTAATAAATAATGGTAGTAAGCCAGAACAAATCCAGGAAATCGTCTCTGGGGAACCGGTAGGGACCTTATTTCACCCGGCACAAAAAACTTTGAATTCAAGAAGACGTTGGATTGCCTTTGCAGAGTTTTCTCAAGGAAAAATCATCATTGATGATGGAGCCAAAACTGCCTTACTGAAACACAATAGAAGCTTACTCCCTAGTGGTGTAAAAGATATCGATGGTAGTTTTAACAGATATCAAGTAGTTAGTATAGCAGACAGTAGTGACAAGATATTGGGTAAAGGAATTGTCCATTACTCTTCTGAAGAAATACACAAGATCAAAGGATTCCATAGCTCACAAATCGGAAAAATCCTCGGTTATGACTCGGGAAGTGAAATTTTCCGAAGAGATAATTTTGTACTATTCCAAAATGAAGAGGAGGAGCAATATGAAAGATGCTGAAGTGACTAATTTAAGTGTAAACACACTGTGTCAAAATGCCAAACATGCCAGCAGAGAATTGGCACTACTGTCCAGCCAAAAAAAAGATGAAGCTTTAATTAATATGGCTGACAAATTAATTGAAAACAAAGATAATATTCTGAAAGCAAACAGGCAAGATATTGATGGTCTAGCAAATAAATCAGGAGTGAGCAATGCTTTTCAAGACAGACTTACATTAACTGAAGATAGAATTTTTAAGATGGCCCAAGGTTTAAAAGATATTGCCACTCTAGAAGACCCAGTAGGTGAACATCTAGGTGCAAAACAAATCCAACAAGGCTTAGAGGTTGGTAAAGTAAGAGTACCATTAGGAGTTATCTCTATTATCTATGAAGCTCGACCTAATGTTACTGCTGATGCAGCTGGCTTAGCCATCAAGTCAGGTAACTCCATTGTTTTAAGGGGTAGTGGAGAAACGATCCATTCAAATAAAGCCATAGCCAATGCTTTACGTGTAGCTTTAGAAGTAACTGGCATAAACCCTGATTGTATTTCTCTAATCACTGATGTCTCTAGAGCTAGTGTCGCTGAACTGTTGACTCAAAATCAATACATCGATGCCCTAATTCCTCGCGGCGGGAAAGGTCTGATCCAATATGTGCTGCAAAATAGTACGGTTCCTGTTATTGAAACAGGTGAAGGAAATTGTCATACTTTCATAGATGAAGACGCAGATTTGGATATGGCAATCAACATTGCCGTCAATGCCAAAGTCCAACGGCCAGGAGTCTGTAATGCTATGGAGACGTTATTAGTACACGAACAAGTTAAAAATAATGTGTTACCAAAGCTGGTACCAAAGTTACAAGACCTGGGAGTAGAAATCAGAGGTTGTGACAAAACCCGGGAATGTTGTGAGGTACATCCTGCCCAGGATTCTGACTGGGAAGAAGAGTACTTGGATCTAATTCTCGCAATAAAAGTTGTTAATAGCCTGGACAAAGCCATAAACCACATTGCCACCTATGGTACTAATCATTCCGAAGCTATTATTACAGAAAATTATAGTAATGCCAGGACTTTTTTAACAGAAGTTGATGCAGCTGCGGTATATGTCAACGCTTCCACTAGATTTACCGATGGTGGTGCTATGGGTATGGGAGCTGAAATGGGTATCAGCACTCAAAAGCTCCATGCTCGCGGCCCCATGGGACTTGAACAACTAACAACAACTAAATTCACTGTTCTAGGATCAGGCCAAATCAGAACTTAAACTATTGTACAATCTACAAGTGCTTATAAAAACCCCCTGCCTTTCAAAATGTCGGTCATTTCCGTTACTAACTTTTTGAAAGGCAGGGGGTTTTTTTTAGCTAATGGCGCTGTTATATTTTGCAATTGAAATCAGTAAACGTTAAATTTTAATTGAAACTAGCTATTGCTAACAGATATCATATTCTATACCTACGCTGCTAATTTTGACTCAATGATAAACTCTTCAATTTTATCCATCCCGTGTGCAATTTGCTCAACAGGCATGGCGAAACACATGCGTATGTGGTCATAAGTTCCAAAACCATCACCTGGCACAACTGTAACATTTTTCTCTTCCAATAAGAGTTCAGCAAAATCATGGCTATTTTCAATAGTGATATCATTGATTTTTTTACCTAATAAATCTTCAATACTAGCAAATAGATATATCGATCCTTTAGGTTCTAAAGCCTGTATTCCTGGTATCTGGGAAATTCTATCATACATGTACTTCCTGCGTTCATCTAGTTTTTCCACCATCTCATGAACACAATCCTGTGGACCATCAATGGCTGCCAGCGCACCTTGTTGGGATATAGATGAAGGATTGGAAGTACCATGGCTTTGTATAGCGTGCATTCCTTGAGAAATTTCTATTGGTGAAGCCGAATATCCTATGCGCCATCCAGTCATAGCATAGCTTTTGGAAACCCCATTCAAAACAATGGTTTGCTTTTGTAACTCTTTATCAAGTGAGGCAATACTGATATGCTTTTCATTTTGATATATCATATACTCATACACTTCATCCGATATAATATACAGATTATTTCTAAGAGCAAATTCTCCTATAGCTTCTAATTCAGTCTTTGTATAAATCTGTCCAGTGGGATTTGTAGGAGTATTGATAATGACAGCCTTAGTATTAAATGTTAAGTTCCGTTTTAAATCCTCTGGCGTTACTTTAAAATTGTTATTTGCACTAGTTTTAACAGTTACAGGGACTCCCCCACCTAATTTAACTAATTCAGGGTAACTCACCCAATAAGGCGCCGGTATGAGTACTTCATCTCCCCTATTCAAAATTGCTGTCATGGTATTTAACAGAGAATGTTTCGTACCATTGGAAACAGTTATTTGGGACGGTTCATAAATCAAATTATTGTCTCTTTTAAGCTTGTTGGAGATAGCCTGCTTCAATTCCATTGTACCACTAGCTGGAGTATATTTGGTAAAATTATTATTAACAGCCACAATAGCGGCTTTTTTAATATGGTCCGGAGTATCAAAATCCGGTTCACCTTGACTAAAACTGATTACATTAAAGCCCTGTTCCTTCAATTCTTTAGCCTTGGAATTAATACTTAAAGTAGGCGAAGGATAGATTTGTTGAGCTTGGTCAGATAGCATATTTAGCCTCCTCGATGGATATAATATTACTTTGATATTGTAACACATAAAAGCTTGTCTGTTGAACCCTTTTTACTAAAATTTTTAATAATTATTATGATAACTTTTGCAGTTATCGGAATTAATTGGTATCATGCTAAGAAAGACTAGGATAAATACAATGAGTTGTCAAAGTTAAATATTGATAACACCAGTACATACAATTGATTTGAAAGGAGATTTACATGGGAAAAGATAAGATAGTAATCATTGGCGGTGGTCCTGCAGGAATGATGGCAGCAATAACTGCCAGTGAATTTGGCAATAAAAAAGTGATTCTATTGGAAAAAAACACCGAATTGGGGAAAAAACTCAAGTTAGCAGGAGGTGGTCGATGTAATATAACCAACGATAAAGAACCGCCAGACTTTTTAGAACATGTGATATCTAACCATAAATTTTTATTAACAAGCCTGTGGTCCTTTACAAGTCAAGATTTAATGAACTTTTTTGAATCTAGAGGCTGTAAATTAAAAACAGAACAACACGACCATGTTTTCCCCACCAGCGAGAATTCCATGGATATAGTACAAATTTTGGCAAATGAACTAGAAAATAACAGTGTAGAAATTCGTTTACAGCAAGAGGTTAAAGATATTGTTGTTAATAACAATGGTATAACCGGTGTTCAATTGGCAAATAGTGATATTATACCAACTTCAATTATAATATTAGCTACTGGAGGAATTTCATATCCAGGTACAGGTAGTACAGGTGCCGGACATGCTTTAGCTACAAAACTTGGACATAAAGTTACAACTTTAAAACCGGCTCTAGTCTCTATGGAAGTTCGCGAGAAATGGTTAACGAATTTGACTGGCATATCATTTGAGAATACTGTACTAACTGTTGAAATTAGTAATAAAAATATCTCAGTAGATGGCGATCTTTTATTTACACATTCTGGTATTTCGGGACCTGCGGCTCACAAATTGAGTAGTTTTTTAGCCAGAACAGAAATACCACGAGAAGGGATGCCGATTTCAGTAGATTTTTTTCCCCATGTAAGCTATGATGAATTGGAAGAACAGTTCATCTTACTTAACAGCAGTAATAAACAAATTTCCACGGTCTTATCTGAGTTCTGGCCCAAAAAATTCGTTTTTCAGATGTTAAAACAGCTCAAGATAGATGAAACCACCAAAATGAATAAATTAACTAAAAGGGAACGAACCCATGTAATTTCTAATATGAAAAGTTTTGCGATCAATGTTATGAGATTGCAAAGTGTAAAACAGGCAACTATCACATCAGGTGGAGTGGGTACAAAGGAAGTAAACCCTTCTACTATGGAATCAAAATTAATCGACGGATTATTTTTTGCCGGTGAAATTTTGGATGTGGATGCTTTAACCGGTGGGTACAATTTGCAGATAGCTTTTTCTACCGGTTATGTAGCGGGAATGAATTGCCTAACATAAAGGTTCAGTTAAAGTTCAACTGATTAATATAAAAAAACAATTATATTGAGGGAGGATTAATATGAAATATTATATTATTCTGGGACATGGTAGTCGTAACCCTGAGTCAAACCAATCAATTAAATCAATAGCCGAAATGTTCCAAAATGACAGAGACGAACCTGTCAAACATGCTTTTTTTCAGTTAGCAGAGCCTTCATTAACTAAGGTTATAAAAGATATCGTCAATAAAGGCGGCAAAACAATTACTATAGTACCAGTTTTTCTATTTAACGGCGTGCATATTAAACAAGACATTCCCGAAGTTATCTCAGAACAACAAAAGAAATATCCTGATATTTCTTTTGAGCTATCCGAACCTATAGGGGACGATCCCCAACTCGTAGATATCTTACACAAAAGAGCTGATTCGGCTCAGAAAATCGATTAGACTATTAATTAAATTTAAACCGACTGTAAAATATTGGAGGGGTTAGAATGATTCATAATGATAGAATAAAAATACTATCAGGACCAGATAATACAAAAATAGCAACTAATGAGCAACAAAGAGGAAAATTTGTGCTCTATTGGATGCAAGCTACACAAAGAGTTACATGTAATCATGCTTTAGAATATGCCATAGACCAAGCTAATCATCTTAAGCTGCCTGTAGTAGTTTACTTTGGTTTATACAGTGACTTCCCCCATGGGAACTTACGTCATTTCACTTTTATGCTAGAAGGGTTGCTAGAGGTAGAAAAACAGCTGAATGACAGAGGTATACCATTTGTGCTAAAAGTATGCCATCCAGTAGAGGGGAGTGTTGAGTTAGCAAATCAAGCAGCTTTAATGGTGGTAGATAAGGGATATTTAAAATACGAGCACCAATGGCGAGAACAAGTTGTTAAAAAGACAAATATTCCAATTCACCAAGTTGAAAGTGATGCAGTAATCCCAGTGAGATCGGCCTCTCATAAGGAAGAATATTCTGCTTACACTCTGAGGAAAAAAATTCACGGACAGATCAATAATTACCTCTATCCTTTGCAACCGAGACAAGTAAATAATCACACAAATCTATCAGCAGAGCTGTCAAAACACCATAGCTTGTCGCTTAAAAATAGCTCAATAGCAAATATTGTAAATAATTTGGACATAAATCAAGAAGTCCCCCCTTCCCCCATCTATAAAGGTGGTGAAAGTGAAGCCAGAGAAAAATTAACTTATTTTATCAATTCATTACTAGAACACTATCCTGATAGACAAAATGACCCTGGTGTCCCCACCACATCTTGTTTGAGTCCATATATACATTTTGGTCAAATTTCACCTTTGGAAATAACCCTACAAATATATCAACAAGGTAAAGATGTTTCTCATCCTTTTTTAGAACAATTGATTGTCAGGAGAGAGCTAGCATTGAATTTTGTAGAGTACAACTCCAATTACGATAATTTAGATTCACTTCCTAATTGGGCTAAAATTACTCTGAATGATCACCGTCAAGACACTAGAAATACGAGTTATAGTTTGCAAGAAATCGAAACCGCTCGTACTCAGGACAAATATTTTAATGCTGCCCAAACTGAATTGGTAACTACAGGTAAAATTCATAATTATATGCGCATTTACTGGGGGAAAAAAATTATTGAATGGACTGAAACTCCTGAAAAAGCACATGGAACTCTCTGCTTCCTAAACGACAAATACGCTTTGGACGGCAGAGATCCTAATGGTTATACCAATATACTCTGGTGTTTTGGTAAACACGATCGAGCTTTCCAAGAGCGGCAAGTACTTGGTAAAGTAAGATACATGAGTGATAAAGCACTAAAAAGAAACGGTAATCCAGAACAGTACATTTCACGCCAGCGGTCAAAGGAATAACGTCTTGACCGCTTTTTTATAATTGGCTCATTTTAAATTCAGTGTTGATAGCAATAACTGAACATATCGGAGTCTTGTTTTCCATAGATTTTTATCTTTACAGGTATAGAAATAGCTGATAATATTAAATTACGAATTATTATGTCGTTTTTCTTTGTTTGCTTCGGATTATTCCGAAGTTATAGTGAATGGTTTTGTTTAAGTTCGTTTTTGCTGATAATTTTTTTACAAAGGAGCAGATAAAATTGAAAAAAGGTCCTCTTATTTATGAAGGGAAAGCCAAAAAAATTTACCAGACAGAGGAAAATCCTGATTATTGTATTATGGAGTTTAAAGATGACTTAACAGCCTTCGATGGTGAGAAAAAAGATACTCGACACAGCAAAGGGATGCTTAACAATCTAATATCTAGTCTATTGTTTAAATTATTACAAGAATGTCATATCCCCACTCATTTTATTAAAAAACTATCCGAAGTTGATATGTTAGTATGGAAAACTTCCATTATTCAAGTAGAAGTTGTAGTCAGGAATATAGTTGCTGGAAGTTTAGCAAAACGGACAGGTTTACAAACAGGTACCGTACTTTCTGAACCTATAATCGAGTTTTATTACAAAAGTGACGAACTCCACGATCCAATGCTAAACGACTATCATATTAAAACCCTGGATTTAGCTAGCCATGGCGAGTTATACACTATGACAGAGCACGCTCTGAAAATTAATAATGTACTAAGTTCATTTTTATCAGAAGTTGATCTCGAAATTGTGGATTTTAAACTGGAATTTGGTAAAAGAGATGGTCAGATTTTATTATCTGACGAAATCACACCGGATACATGTAGACTTTGGGACAAAAATACCAAACAAAGTTTAGATAAAGATGTATTTAGACAAGGTTCCGGAGATGTATTAATAGGCTACCGTGAAGTATATTCTAGGATAAAAGGATGTGACTACAATGAGCAATAATAACATGATTGCCCAACATTATAAATCAAAGCAAAATTATCAGCAAGGTGATTACATGGAAGAAGAGTGCGGTATTTTTGGAGTATACGCACCTGATCAAGATGTATCAATGTTAACATATTATGGATTATACGCACTACAGCACAGAGGACAAGAAAGTGCTGGTATTGCTGTATCAGATAGCTACAATGTTCATACTGAAAAAGGTATGGGGCTTGTTAGCGAGGTTTTTGATGATGAACAATTATCCCAAATGACTGGGAAAATTGCTGTTGGACATGTCCGATATTCTACCTCAGGAGCAAGTACGGTAATCAATGCCCAACCGTTAACTGTTAACTGCAGATTAGGACAACTTTCTTTTGCTCACAACGGTAATTTAACTAATGGTGATAAATTGCACCATGAACTAGAAAATCAAGGGACCATATTTCATACAACCAGTGATAGTGAAATTTTAGCTCATCTATTAGCTAAGTCAGATAAAAAAGATTTAGTTACAGCCATTAAACAGATCCACAATAGAATTGCAGGAGCTTACAACTATTTAATTATGAATAATGAACGATTAATCGGAATTAGAGATCCCCATGGCTATCGACCATTATCTTTAGGGCAAATAGGAGATGGCTATGTTCTAGCTTCAGAAACTTGTGCTTTAGATACCATAGGAGCAGAGTTTATACGTGACATTCAACCGGGAGAAATGGTGGTTATTGATAATAATGGAGTGACTTCAAACCAATTGGTTTCAAATACCGATCCATCTTTATGTGTTTTTGAATATATTTATTTCGCTAGGCCCGATAGCAATTTGAATAATCGCAACGTTCATTTGGTAAGAAAGGAACTCGGTAAACAACTTGCTAGAGAATTATCGCCTGAATTAACCAATAGTGCCGATGTTGTTTCCGGTGTTCCCGATTCCAGTTTATCTGCTGCATCCGGTGTTTCTGAGGAACTAGGAATCCCGTATGAAATGGCCCTAATAAAAAATCGCTATGTCGGGAGGACTTTTATTAAACCATCTCAGAAACTTCGCGAAATCAGTGTTAATATAAAACTCAATCCTGTTGATCAAACCGTATCTGGTAAAAGTATTCTATTAGTCGATGATTCAATCGTTAGAGGAACCACTATTTCCAATCTTATAAAATCCCTGAAATCTGCAGGGGCCAAAGAAGTTCACGTACTAATAAGTTCACCACCAGTAATCCAGCCTTGCTCCTATGGAATTGACACATCATCTACAGGAGAATTAATTGCTACAGACAGATCAATTGAAGAAATTACAGAATTAATCCAAGCCGATAGTTTACATTTTTTAACAACTGATGGTATGATGTCTGCAGTTGATAATATAGCACCAAAACAACAAGAAGAAGGGTTCTGCACATCATGTTTTACTGCTAAACAATTGATCAGCAAGCTTTAATTCTACTTTTTGGGAGTTTTAGATGCACCAACCCGAAACATTGGATGTGAAATTGAAAAGTTCAGTTTAATTCCCAAATAGTAACCTGCTTACTAAATTGATTTTTCACATGAACATTAAGGTTTTTACGCGATTGAATATTTTGATCGACTAATCTTTGTAACTGCTTAAACCAGTTTTCTATTTTTCCTTGTTTCTGTCGGGCTTGATTAATACTAATTTTATTGAATTTTATTTTATCTCCAGGTTTAGCTTGACCCAACTTATAGATTTCATAAGATGCAACTGTAGCTATCTTCGGATATCCACCTGTAGTTTGACGATCTTTCATCATAATTATTGGCTGTCTGTGCCCAGGTACCTGTATAGCACCCAGAGGGATTCCATCTGAAATAATATCAGCTTCACTACTGTGTTCGATTTCCGGGCCGGACAGTCGATAACCCATTCTATCAGCAGCTTCACTAATGTTATACGTTTTAGATAGAAATGTTTCAATACCCTGTTCGGTAAAATAATCCATTTGAGGCCCCATAACAACATCCACACTTATCTGTGATGCAAAATCTGGCCACATTTCAGTAGGTAGAGGGGCCTGGAAAGGTTTTTCTGGTAATGCACTTGAGAGCACATCCCCTGATTTTAGATGTCTACCAGAGAATCCTCCTACCTGTCCTCGCAAATAAGTTGATCGGCTACCCATAACCTGAGGAACATCAATCCCACCCTGCACACATAAGTAACCTCGCACACCTTTAGTCATCTTTGAAAAAGAAACTTGATCACCTGCCACGAGCTCAATAGGTGCATACAGTGGCTGTAATTCCCCATTTACATACATTTGACACCATCCACCAGTAACAGCTATGACAGTATCATTTAACACTTCTACGTTCGGTCCTTGAAGCGTAAATTCTAACCCTGCTTTATCTAAACTATTACCCAATATATGGTTGCCCAACTGAAAACTAATGTCATCCATAGCACCTGCAGGCGCCATACCATATCTTTGATAGCCAAAGCGTCCCAAATCTTGTACGGTTGTAAAAGGGCCAGCAGCTAAAATTTTAATTACATTCACTATCAATCACCTACTTCAGACCAGTTATTAATATGATTCAAATTCATAATATTCTTGTTCTGTTATAGGATAAAATTTTAAATAATTTCCTGGTTTAGGTAAAAAAGGTTCTTCTTTTTCAGGAGCGAAAAACGCCAAAGGTGTGCGCCCTATTAACTGCCAACCACCTGGACTCTCAAGTGGATATACGCCAGTTTGATTACCTGCTATCCCTACAGATCCCTTTGGTATTTTTGCTCTCGGGTTTTCTAATCTCGGTGTGGCTATTTCCCGGGACATACCACCTAGATAGGTAAAACCCGGCACAAAACCCAACATATAAATTAAATAAGTCTGATTGTGATGAATCTCAATTACCTTTTCCGGAGACAAACCGTTGTATTTTGCCACATACTCTAAGTCAGGTCCCCACTCCCCTCCATAAACAACAGGTACTTGGAGCGTTTTTGAATCTGGCTGATGAATTTCTTCAATATTTTTTATTGAGTGCGCTAATTCTAGCTTCAGTTCCGAAAAATCCAAAATATCTGGGTCATAGTATATTAACAAAGATCTATATGTCGGAACCACTTCCAAAATTCCCTTGATTTCTTTTTGTTCAGTTAATAGATTATCTAAGGCATTTACTTTGGCATTAGTTTCCGGGGAAATCTGATTTTCAAATTCTAAAACGACGGCCTTATCCCCTGCAAAAGTAATTCTAACATTATTTAAAACAGATTCTGACATAATTATCCCCCTACTAATTACCGAACTGCTCATAAGCAGTTCAGCCCAAGGATCTAATAGTAGCAATAACTGCTCTACAATAGTAGCACTGTCTTCAGGTATAACAGCTGTTAGGTAAAAAGTGGCTGACACTGTAAAGTTTCATGAACCTTTAAGCTTTGGAATTAATTAATTTTTCTAATGAAATCAATTTCACTGCATTGCTCTCTAGTGTCTCTCGCATTTTAGCTACGAGATTTACAGCTTCTGGATTATCGCCATGGACACAAATTGTATCAGGATTAATCTCTAATTCATCACCACCCTTTGTAACAACAGTTCCATCAACCACCATTTTTACGACGCGATCTACGATTAATTGACTATCGTGGAGTACGGCATCTGGTTCTTTACGAGAAACTAAAGTTCCGTCATCATTATAAGCTCTATCGGCAAAAGCTTCTCTAGCTATTTTAAGTCCATTTGCCTGTCCTACCTCTTCCATTTTTGAACCTGCTATAGTGACATAAATTAAATTTGGATCAACTAATTTTATTGCTTTAGCAATCGCGCTTGCTAGTTCTTCATCAACACTTGCCATATTATTAAGAGCACCGTGTGGTTTAATGTGGGATAATCTAACTCCATTGGCTTCGCAAAACCCTTTCATAGCTCCAATTTGATAAATAAGTTCATTTATTAATTGATCTGGGTCTATATCTATCTTTCTCCGTCCAAATCCTTCTAAGTCATTGAAGCCGGGATGAGCACCAATATTCACACTATTATCTCTGGCAAGTTTAACTGTTTCATCTATAACTTGAGGGTCCCCTGCATGAAAGCCACACGCAATGTTCGCTGAAGTAATGTAATTAATCACTTCATGATCCATACCTAGTTTATAAATTCCAAAGCTTTCTCCCATATCACAATTTAGATCAATATAATTCATCTCTCTTCCCCCATTTCTCTAAATTAATTTGATTAATACTTATAATTTAAAGTCATCTAAAGTTTTAATATAGATTATAACTTTAAAATTTTTATTCATTATCGAGTTGAAATATTCATTCTACGTATTTTTTAAATTTCCTGTTAAATATC
>CAZKUS010000033.1:0-13267 GCA_964556025.1 uncultured Clostridia bacterium
ATAACTTCTTATTATTTAAATCAGATTGTTGTAATTTATCATTATAATAAATAGTTTTCACTGTCATCACCTGGTTTATAAAAGGATTTTTTCCGGTTTCATGGTATTATCAGATACCATTTTTCCTATACCTATAAAAATACCATCATTTTCATAGGTACAATCATAAACACGATATAATTTCCCTTCAGTTCCAGTATAGCTTGTTTGTATAAAATTTCCATTAGAGATTCGATTTATCTGTTGCTTATTATCTAACTTTACTGCGGATAACTCATTTAGAGGAAAATCCAATGAATACACTTTATTGGCAAGCTCTGATTTTGACTCAGGCAATCTATTTACAGCTGTAGACTGATTTAGATCAAAACTGGAAGTTTGCTTTCTAATAAGAAATGACATATACCCTTCTCGACAATCCGTCAGTTCAGCTAAATCTTTAGCTAAGGTCCTAATATATGTTCCTTTGGAACATTCAACTTCAAACAACAGCCGAGGTCTCTGTTCATAATTATATTTATCAATTAAGTTCAATGAATACAAAGTTACTTCCCTGGTTGGTCTTTCTACTTGTTCACCTTTTCTAGCCAATTCATATAACTTTTTACCACCCTGTTTGATAGCTGAATGCATTGGTGGAACTTGTTGTATAGTACCCACATATTTTTGATAGTTTTGTATCAATTGGTCTATATGTTCATCAGTAAATTCTGACTCTGCTATAATTTCTCCTTGAGCATCCAAAGTATCAGTACTGATGCCCAAAGTCAATTCAAATCTGTATGTTTTATCTTGTGATAATATATATTGAGACAGTTTAGTTGCTTTACCCAAAGCAAGTGGTAAGACACCACATGCACCAGGATCTAATGTTCCCAAATGCCCGACTTTTTTAATCCGATATTTCTTTCGTACATATTGTACTATATCATGAGATGTCCAGCCAGGCGGCTTAAATACAATTAAAAAACCATCCACTTTTATCTCTCCTCATGTTGAGAGTTCAGTTTTAGCACTTCTTTTTTTAATCTATTGATTACTAAGTCAACAGATTTATGAATATCTTGTTCTAGAAAACATCCTGCAGCCCTAGCATGTCCCCCACCACCAAAATCAAAAGCCACTGAGGAAACATCAAGGGTTTTTGAACGAAAACTGATTTTAGTATGTCCTTCTTTAGTTTCTTTAAATACTACGGCAAATTCCACAGGATTCAACATCCTAGCATAAGTTATAACACCTTCAATTTCACCGTCATCAACATCATATTTTTCCATCAGTTGCCGAGGACAAATTAACCAAGCAATCCGCTGATCTGTGGTCATACGTAAATCATTAATTATTTCTTTAGTAAAATTAAATATGTTAACTGGCATTTTTTCATAAATCTCTCTTGCTATCTCATGTGGTTTAACACCATAGGATAACAATTGTTCAGCAGCCCCAAATGTCAGTCTAGAAACATTTTCAAATCTAAAAGAACCAGTATCAGTAAAAATCCCTGTATACAAGTTTACCGCAATATCATAATCTAGATCTGAAGATAGCTCAATAAATAAATGATACAACAGTTCACAAGTAGAGGATGTTTGGGGAGATACAAGATTAATATCTGCAAACAAAGTATTGGTAGGATGATGGTCTATATTGATCATCCTACTGTAAGTCAAGCCAGCTACCACTTTATCTACTCTATCTAGATCACTAGAGTCTAAAGTGATCACCACATCGTAATTAGTTTTTTTTCTGCCATTATATTCTTGTGAAAATTGGTCTGAATAGTACTCCCAAGATGTGGGAAACTTCATAAATTTGTACTTGTCAGGGATATCATCTGGGTAAATTACATGGACATTTTTCTCATGATGTTCTAGATACTTAGCTATAGCATTAGTTGCACCGATAGCATCACCGTCAGGATTTTCATGACAGGTTAATAAAAATTCAGAATTAGTTCTAATAATTTCTTCAATATTTTTTGCAGCTTGTTTTAATTCCTCTGAATTCATAGATCATTCATCTCCTGATGGTTCATTATTATCTTCTTCACGCAATTGCTTTAACAATTTGTTGATATGATCTCCGTGTTCAATAGAATCATCAAATTGAAAAACAATCTCCGGTACATGGCGCAATCGAAGGCGCTTGCCTAATTCTGTCCGGACAAAACCAGTAGCCTTTTCCAACCCTTTCAAGGTATCAGCTTGATTGCTCTTTTCCCCTAAAATACTTACAAATACCTTGGCATGACGCAAATCACCTGACAAATCTACAGAAGTAACAGTTACAAATCCCACAGAGGGATCTTTCACTTCTTTTTGCAATATATCGCTAATAACTTTTTTGATTTCTTGTTGTAATTTTTCTTTACGATTTCCACTCATTTCAAGTCACCGTCCATGTAATTTGATTTTCGATTGTTTAACTAAACTTCAGGAGTTATTTCCTCATAGATATATGGCTCAAATATATCTCCTTCTTTCAAATCATTGAACTTTTCCAATAATATACCGCATTCATAACCTTGTTGTACTTCTTTAGCATCATTTTGATATCGTTTTAAACTCTTAATTTTACCGTCGTGTATCACTTTATTGTCCCGATATACTCTAATAAATGCATCGTTTCTAATAGAACCATCAGTTACATAACAACCGGCAATAGTTCCTACTCTAGAAACTTTAAATAGTTGACGCACTTCTACTTGGCCTAACACTTTTTCTCGATATTCGGGATCAAGTAGTCCTGTCATAGCAGCTTTTACATCGTCAATGGCTTCATATATTACCCGGTAAGAACGCATATCAATTTGCTCTCTTTCAGCAGCTTTTCGAGCATTAGATTCAGGGCGAACATTAAATCCAATTATAATAGCATTGGAAGCTACTGCCAACATGATGTCACTCTCTGATACAGCTCCCACTCCAGCATGGATTACATTCACTTTTACTTCATGACCATTTTCATTTAATTTTAATAAACTTTCTCGAAGTGCTTCTACTGAACCTCTCACATCACCTTTGACTATGATATTTAGCTCTTTTCGTTCACCTTGTTGAATCTGGTCAAATATATTATCTAAAGATACCGTTTGCGATTTTCTCAGTTTTTCTTCTCTAGCCTTTTGCTGTTTTTTCTTGGCTATATCTCGAGCTAATTTTTCATCAGGTACAACTTGAAATTCATCACCAGATTCAGGAATATCTTCTAGCCCTAGAATTTCAACAGGAGTAACAGGTTTTGTCTGCTTCAGACGCTCACCTCTATCATCTACCATAGCTCTTATATTTCCGAATGTATTACCACATATTACAGTATCTGTTACATTCAATGTCCCATCTTCTACTAAAACAGTAGCTACAGGACCCTTGCCTTTATCCAATTCAGCTTCTATTACTGTCCCTTTCCCGGTGTTTTCAGGATATGCAGTTAATTCATTCATTTCAGATACTAGTAATACCATTTCTAATAGTTCATCTATACCTTCACCATCAATGGCACTAACCGAAACACATATCGTGTCACCACCCCATTCTTCGGGTACCAGGTTATGTTCTGTCAGTTCTTGTTTAACTCGGTCTGGATTTGCTTCAGGTTTATCTACTTTATTTATTGCAACAATAATGGGAACTCCCGCTGACTTTGCATGGTTAATGGCCTCTACACTTTGAGGCATGACTCCATCATCAGCAGCGATGACCAATATAGCTATATCTGTGACATGAGTCCCTCTAGCACGCATCTCGGTAAAAGCCTCATGTCCGGGAGTATCTAAAAATACTACCGTTTTATCATTGTACAGTACTCTTGAGGCACCAATGTGTTGGGTTATGCCTCCAGCTTCTTGTTCTATACTTTTAGTTTTTCTTATAGAGTCCAAAATTGATGTTTTCCCGTGGTCTACATGTCCCATAACTGTAACTACAGGCGCTCGCTCAATAGGATCTCCTTTGGGTTCAGATTTTCTAATATGCTGAATTATCTTATCTTCTTCTGTTTGTTCTTCTTCTTTTTCTTCATAGCTGCCAATCTTAAATCCAAATTTTTCTCCGAGAAATTCTAAAGAATCTTGGTCAAGACTTTGGTTTATATTAGCCATAACACCTTTACTGATAAGTTTGGATATGATAGTAGTAGAATCTTCGCCAATAAGCTCTGCCAATTCTGCTACTGTAATCGGTGGAATCACCGTTAAACTATCATCTTCAGGTTCTACCTCCCCAGCACCCTCTTCTTTAGTCTCAGCTTCTTGCAAATCATATTGTTCAGATTCAGTATCTAAAAGAAGCTCTCGAACAGTATTTGCTTCTTCCTCACTCAAAGTACTCATATGATTTTTAACTTCGATATCCAAATCCGAAAGAGTATCCACAAGTTCTTTACTCTCTAATTCTAGTTCTTTAGCCAGCTGATATACTCTGATTTTACTCATTAAGACACCTCCATTTTAATGCCCTCCTCAATCTCCAGCATTATATTTGTCAAACAAAGCTCTGAATCAATTCTCTTGTAGCAAACTTTCAATTTTTCCTGCCAATCCTTTATCGGTTATACCGATAACACTGACTTTGTCTTTCCCTACAGATTGACTAATAGTAAAGCTATCACCCCAATTGGTGAAAGGAACTTGGTAAAAGTTACATTTATCCCGAACTGTTTTTTGAGTTCTATAGCCCGAATCTTTAGCTATAAGCACGAAAAAAACTCCCCCGGTTTTTACATATTCAATTGTGCGGTCACTACCTATCAAAATACTCCCACTCTTTTGCACAAGTCCCAGAAGCTGATAAATTTGTTTTTCAGGATTCATTGTACTCATGCCATTCAGTCATGATTTTCTGTTTTGATTCTTCAGAAACATTAGTATTCAGTGCTTTTTTTAATTTGTCTTTTTTGAGAGCTTTTTCAAGGCATTCTTTTTCAGGACAAACATAGGCGCCACGTCCATTAGCTTTTCCAGTAGGATCTAATTTGATCTCACCTTCAGGTGTTCTAACAATTCTAAACAGCTCACGCTTTGTTTGTTTCTCTTGACAGCCTACACATGTCCTGATAGGGGTTTTCTTCTTTTTGCTCACGATATCCCCTCCTCAGCACGGCTATTGTTTTTTTAGTATAGATAAGTTCAGCCTTGTTCATCGATTATCTTTTGTTCTTGTTCGGTTTTTTCACCTGTAAATTCTTGGTCATCAGGCAGCTCGTCTTCGTCTATATTTTCAAAGTCTGTAGAAAGTTCTTGTGCTTGTGATTCGCTCAATATATCAATCTTCCAGTTAGTCAATTTAGCGGCTAATCTAGCATTTTGTCCTTCTCTCCCAATTGCTAGTGACAGTTGGTAATCAGGTACTATTACTCTAGCATTTCTCTCTTCAAGATCAACGACTTTAACATCAATTACTTTAGCAGGGCTAAGTGAATTACGAATGAACATCCCAGGATCTGATGACCATGTAATTACATCTATATTTTCACCTTTCAATTCATCTACAACAGTTTGAATCCTACTCCCTTTACTTCCTACACAGCTCCCTACAGGATCCACATTTTCATCACGAGAGTACACGGCCACTTTTGAACGATACCCCGCTTCTCTAGCTATACCTTTGATTTCGACTACACCATCATAAACTTCAGGTACTTCTAATTCCAGTAATCTTTTAATAAGACCTGGATGAGTTCGCGATAATGTTATCTGTGGTTCTTTTGTAGTCTGCTTTACATCAACTACATATGTTTTAATTCTGTCACCTTGACTGTATTTATCTATAGACATCTGTTCTTGAGCCGGTAAATTGGCTTCTACTTTACCCAGATCAATGATAACATTGTTTTGTTCATATCGCTGTACTATTCCATTTATTACATCATCAATTTTATGAACGTATTCGTCAAAAATTAGTTCCCTTTCAGCTTCCCTAATTCTTTGAATCACTACTTGTTTGGCAGTTTGAGCAGCAATTCTACCGAAATTTTTAGGAGTTACTTCTTCTTCTACAATATCCTCCACTTCATATTCTGGGGATATTTTACGAGCTTCTTCCAAGCCAATTTGTTCTTTAGGATCAGTCACCTGTTCTACTACTTCTCTCTGACTGTAAACCTCTACATCTCCAGTTTCTCTCTCCATATGAACTCTAACATTTTTATCTGATTCATAATTGCGTTTATAAGCGGAAATCAAAGCAGCTTCGATAGCTTCAAATAAAATATCTTTGTTAATTCCTTTGTTTTGTTCAATTTCTTCCATAGCCTCAATAAATTCTCTGTTCAATTTTCCTCGCCCCCTATACTAAAACTCTAATAATAAATTCGCCTTAGCGATTTTATCCAATGGAATTTTCACTTCTTCGCTTGAATTGAGTGTTTCTATCAACACATATTCGTCTTCAAGACCCAATAACTTTCCTTTAAAATTTTTCCTGCCATCCAATTTGACATAAGTTTTGATTTCTACGTTTTTGCCCGCGAAGTAAATGAAATCCTTCTTTCTCTTCAATGGTCTTTCTGCTCCTGGTGAAGAAACTTCCAAAACATAACTATGCGGTATGGGATCGTGCTCATCCAAAAGTAGATCTAAACTATTACTAACATATTCGCAATCATCTAATCCGATTCCTTGTGCTTGATCTATGTATACCCGTAATACCCACTTTTGATTTTCCATCACTAATTCTACATCAACTAGATCATATCCCAGATCTCTCACTTCTGGTTCTATCAAGCTCTCTAAATGTTCCATCTGCTCTTTAGATGCCATTTTGATCTCCTCCTAAAATAGTCCATAACAGGAAAGAGTGGGACGGCACCCACTCTTGACAGAATTCGAATCACTTTTCCATAGCTATTCTATCACATTTACCAGAACGGTGCAACTTAAAACAAGGCGCTGTTATATTCAGCTATCAACATGCAACTTTAACACAGCCTAAAACAAAGTTAGCTGATCCGTCTCTGGTAAGCCTTGAAGGCAACCGTGTTCCCTTAGTGTTTCCAATACAGACTTTGATACTCCCCCTCGTTTTCTTAAATCTTCTACAGAGCTAAATTCTCGCTCCTTCCTTGCCTTAACTATTTGTTTAGCCACAGACGCTCCTAGACCTGTCAAAGTAATCAGTGGAGGGCGCAAATATCCTTGTTCAGTTACTTGAAACTTCTCACTATCTGATTCATAGATACAGACAGATAATGTTTGTACACCTCGTAAAAACATTTCTTTAGCTACTTCTAATACTACCAGTTCACTTTTTTCTTTAGGTGAAGCTGATACCCCTTTTTCAACTATATCTTCAATCCTTTGTGATACAACTTCCAAGCCCTGGGTTATAAAGTGGGCATTAAAATCTTCTGTCTTTACAGAAAAGAAAGTTGCATAAAAAGCTTGGGGATAAAAAACTTTGTAATAAGCAATTCTAAATGACATCATGGTGTATGCTACAGCATGAGCTTTAGGGAACAGATACTTTATCTTGAGACATGAATCCAGATACCAATCTGGGATTCCCGTTTCTTTCATAGTATCTTTTAATTCTTGGGACAAGCCTTTCCCTTTGCGCACTTTTTCCATGATGGTAAAAGCATCTTTTCGATCTACTCCATTGTACATCAGATATACCATGATATCATCTCTGGTAGAAATCACTTCACTCAATTCGGCTTTGCCTTCTGCAATAATATCTTGAGCATTATTTAGCCAGACATCTGTGCCATGACTAAGCCCTGATATGCGGACCAATTCTGAAAAAGTGCTCGGTTTAGTGTCCTCTAGCATTTGTCGAACAAATCTAGTTCCAAATTCAGGTATCCCTAAAGTCCCCACTTGACATCCAAGTTCTTCAGCATCAACACCCAATGGTTCTGGTGTTGAGAAAATCTTTAAAGTTTCTGGGTCATCAAGTCTAATCTGAAGAGGGTCCAAACCAGTTAAAGTTTCCAGCATATAGATAATTGTTGGAACATCGTGACCTAATATATCTAGTTTCAACAATCTGTCACTTATGGCATTGTAATCAAAATGGGTTGTCATAACTTCTGATTTTGGATCATCCGCAGGCCTCTGAATAGGGCAAAATTCGTGAATATCGCGCCCTTCTGGGACTATCATAAGACCTCCCGGATGCTGACCTGTAGTTCTTTTCACCCCTGTACAGCCAGACACCAGTCTATTGACTTCAGCCTGTCTGCTCATCAAGCCATTATCATTCAAATATCCTTTCACAAAACCGTAAGCCGTTTTATTGGCTATAGTTCCTATAGTTCCCGCTTTAAATACATAATCTTTCCCAAACAATTCCTCTGTATATTCATGAGCTATCGGTTGATATTCTCCCGAAAAATTCAAGTCAATATCGGGGACTTTTTCACCGTGAAAACCCATAAAAACAGCAAAGGGAATGTCATATCCATCTTTATTCATTGCTGCACCGCATTCAGGGCATTGTTTATCTTGCAAATCCACCCCTGACCCAGCGGAACCATCTTGAATAAACTCATTGTATTGACACTCTGGACACAAATAATGAGGCGGAAGAGGATTCACTTCCGTTATTTCACACATTGTAGCCACAAGAGAAGAGCCCACAGATCCTCTAGAACCTACCAAATATCCGTCTTCTAGAGATTTTTTAACCAGCTTATGACTGATCAAATAGATAACTGCATATCCCTGATCAACAATGCTCTGTAACTCTTCTTTGATTCTAGTTTCAACTATTTCGGGCATCGGATCACCGTACAGTTGTTTGGCTTTATCATAAGCCATATTGGTAACTTGGTCTTCTGCTCCTGGAATATGTGGAGTGTATAATTCTTGAGGGACAGGTATAAGTTCATCAATTTGGTTTTGTATTTTATCAGGGTATTCAATCACTGCTTTTTTAGCATCTTCATCACTTAAGAAAGTAAATTCCTCTAACATTTCCTCAGTAGTTTTCATGTACAGAGGAGGTTGATTGAGATCATCAAAACCTTGACCTGCCATGAGAATCTTTCTATGATCTTTGTTCCAAGGATGTAGAAAATGCACATCGGAAGTTGCACAAAATGGTTTGTCTAGCTCTTTTGCTAAGTCTATCACCTGTTCAATTATACCCTGTAGATCTTCGATAGTTTCAAATTCTCCCTTACGAATGAGAAACTCGTTGTTACCTGCAGGTTGAATTTCCAGATAATCGTAAAATTCAGCAATATTCAACAGTTCCTCACGACTTTTGTTTTCAAGTATTCCCTGGATTACTTCTCCCCGTTCACAGGCCGAACCAATAATCAAGTGTTCTCTCATATCAGATAGCATATTTTTAGGAATTCTAGGGGATCTATAGAAAAATTCTAAATGGGAGTTAGAAATTAATCTGTACAAATCCTGTAACCCCTGTTTATTTTTTGCCAAAATTATACAATGGTAAGATTTATCTTTATAATTTTGTTCATCTTCTACCAAATAACATTCTACACCATAGAGCACTTTAATATCTCGATCTTGAGCCGCTTCAAAAGCCTCAGGGAATGATTGAACTACCCCGTGATCAGTAATAGCAATAGCTTTATGACCCCAGTCATCCGCAATTTTAATCAAGTCTGTGGCAGAACAGGTGGCATCCAAAGTACTCATCCTAGTGTGTGCATGCAATTCAGCTCTTTTATTTTGACAATTATCCTTACGAATAAACGGATTGTCTATCTTACAAATATCTGTGGCAAATACAGTCAATTCTTGAGTAAAGTTATCAGTCTTAACTCCGCCTTTGACTTTCACCCAATTACCATCTGACAAACCTTCGGGTACTTGTTGATTCTCATTCAAAAATATCTTGATGGCAATAGAGTCACTATAATCAGTTATATTAAAAATAAGTAGAGTCCTGCCACTTCTGAGCTCTCTTGTTTCTAAATCAAAAATGCAACCTGATAACACAATACTTCTCTCTTCATCATCAATCTCTTCAATTTGACCAGGTTGTTCTTTTATCTGTTGCCCCATTATTAATGAAGCATTTCCGTTATTTGTTTTATTCAAACTTTCGTCCGATTTTTTTTCTGTCTTTTGTTCTTTTTGTCTTTGTTGTTGTATATATTCTTTTTTCAGCTGAGAAATCATTTCCGCATTTTCTGCTTCTAGCTCCGAACTAGAACTCAAATCAAGTTCTTCTGTTTTTACAGCCACATTATCTCCAAAGCCAAGTTCAATCAATTCACTTACCAATTCTATTAGACCCTTTTTACAAGCCAGTTCTCGATTCGCTCTGTTGTAGAACTGTAGTTTTATATATGGTTCACTTTGATGAGTTTCTGAGATAAGATCGTAGATACAATTATATAAAGAAGGGTAATGCTTGTACAAGTAAGTCAAGATATTAGCTTTATTCAAGTGCAAAAAATCATCTAAACTGTCATCTCTAGATAGAAAAAGAAAACAGACTTCATTTAACGAAGAGACCCGATTGAGAAAAGTCTCAGAAGCCTGCGTTAGCATATCTTGACTGCAATTTTCCGGAGAGTTTAATAAAATTAGCCATCTAGCTTTTTTTGAATCCACAAAGCATTTCGCTACATATTTTTTAAATGAATCTGCCGACATTTCTTGAACAGCCATAATCAGTTCCTCCTGTACCTATTTGACCTCTTTTTTGGCAAAATATTTAACTATCTCCCAATACATTTTCATCCTAGCAGCAAAACCGCGTAAAACACCAAATTTTTCTTCTTTCATAATATGACTGACATCTTCTAGTACTACTTCTTGGACTCGTATATTATTTTCTTCAATATGTCTATTTAAAGCCACCTCTACACCAAAACGCGACATGTTTAAATCTGAAATATTTGTCAGAACTTCTCTATCAACTGCCCTCTGCCCTGAAAGATAAGGGGCTACCTTTTGGGCCAAATCTGTCGCTATCCGTCCTTTATCAAAAATACCTACTGTCATGTCTGCTTCATCATTAATCACAGGTGTCAACAGTTTTTGAATATGTAAAGAATTAAGCCCAATCAGATCTGCATCCAAAAATAAAATAATATCAGCAGTTATATTGTCTAGTCCCGCTTTCATTGCTCCACCTTTCCCTACATTTTCCTTCAATTCAATTACTTGAGCTCCATAAAATGCTGCCACTTCAACTGTATCATCAGTAGAACCGTCACTAACAACAACTATATTGTCAATCATATCTGCATCTTGTAATACAGCTAATACACCGCCGATAGTATTTTCTTCATTATAAGCAGGTACAATAGCTACAGTTTCTCTCACAGCAATAACCTCCACATCGTTGAGATTACACACAATACCTTTCACGTTCTATTTTGTCCAGTTCACTCACTAATGCGTCCAGCAATTGATCGTAAGGTACTTTTCTTATAATTTCACCATCTCGAAAAATTACACCTGAATCTTTACCGCCCGCTATTCCTAAATCAGCTTCTCTAGCTTCTCCTGGACCGTTAACAGCACACCCCATCACTGCAACAGTGATAGGGAGATTTCGCTTTTGTAGTTCTCTATCTACTTGTTCTGCCAATTTTTCAATTGCAATACTTGTGCGACCACAGGTAGGACATGAAACTAATTGCGGAGTTGTAATTAAATTTAGAGATGATAATATACCTTTTGCCACAGAAACTTCTTCTACGGGAGAGCCTGTCAAAGAAACTCTTATAGTATCCCCAATCCCTTCAGCTAATAGTGTACCAATCCCAACTGAACTTTTCACAGTTCCTTGTTTTAAAGTACCTGCTTCCGTAATACCTAAGTGTAAAGGATTTGATAATACTTTAGCAAATTGTCTATTCGCTTCTATAGTAGTGTTAACATCAGATGCTTTAATTGAAATGACCACATCATTAAAATTCATTTCATTTAACATCATCACGTTGTCTACAGCACTTTGTACCAAAGCTTCAGGAGATGCTCCTCCGTATTTTTTTAGCAATCTTTTTTCAAGTGAACCGGAATTAACCCCAACTCTAATAGGTATACTGTATTTTTTTGCTGTAGCAACTACTTTCTCTACCCTATCTCGGGAGCCGATATTACCAGGATTTATTCTGATTTTTTGGGCACCAGCTTCAACAGCACTAATGGCTAACTTATAATCAAAGTGTATATCTGCCACCAGAGGAATCGGAGATTGTTTTACTAAACTCTTTAAACTAGACAAAGACTGTTCGTCAGGTATAGCCACTCTTACTAATTCACAGCCAGCAGTTGCCAATTCTTTAATTTGAATCAGTGTTGTATCGGTATCATGAGTATCTGTATTAGTCATGGATTGTATAGTTACAGGATTATCTCCACCTATACCTATATTGCCAGCATAAACAGGAAAAGTTCTATGTCTAGAGATCATTTAAGAATTTACCTCCCTCAATATAGAGCCTGTTACATAGATATTTAAAATATATCTAACCGCAATAAGTCATTGTACAAAATAACGAACATTAACATAATTAAGAAAGCAAAACCTAAAAAGTGCACAAAATTTTCTTTCATGGGATCCACCGGCTTCCCTCTGATCAATTCTATAGCAGAAAAAATAATTCTGCTTCCATCCAAAGCCGGAATTGGTAGTAAATTGAGTATCCCCAAATTAATACTCAAAAATGCAGCAAATGGAAATAAATTAACTATCCCAGTCTGCGCTACCTCTCCTATCATGTGCACTATACCAACAGGGCCAGCCACATCGGGTTCTACCTGCCCTGTTATCATTTGATATATTCCCACAAACAACATCCCGGTAAACCAAGCTGTTTCTTCAACCCCCTGCACTACAGCAGCCGGTAAAGAAGCTGGCTGTAAATTGGTAATACCAATTAAGCCTCGGTCGGTTTCTGGTTCTGGTTCTGGTACTACTGTTATTTCTCTTTGTTCACCATTTCTTACAACATTTAAATCCAATTCTTCACCTGGATGTTCATTAATTATGGTCACTAACTGTTCCCAGCTTTCAATTTCAGTATCATTAGCAGTTACAATTTCATCACCTTTTTGGATACCAGCCTCTTCTGCTACACTGTCTTCCATTACAACTCCAATTTCATTCGGTTCATCTCCAGGAACTCCCATGATGCCATAAAGAGCTGATAATAGTATCACAGCTAAAACAAAATTCATAATCGATCCAGCTGCTAAAATGGCAATTCTCTGTAGGGGAGAAGCTTTCAAAAAACTCCATTCTTCTTCTGCTTCATCCGGGTCTTCACCTTTCATCCTACAAAAACCACCAAGAGGAACCACTCGGAGAGAGTATTTAGTTTCCCCTCGCTCAAA